>DATBVX010000086.1:0-11978 GCA_036515135.1 Steroidobacteraceae bacterium | reverse complement strand
CGGCCAGGGTGGAAACGGCGTCTGCGCGCACGTTTGCGTCGCCGTCTGTCAGCGCCAGGCTCAAGGCTCCTGCGAGATTCTCCGCATCGAACGAGTCCAGATCCTCGAGGCGACCAGCAGAAGCGACTCGGGATGAGGGGGGTTCGCGCTTTGGCCCCTCCGAGAAAACCCATAGTTTTCGCAGGCGTGCAGCGCTCGTGTTCCCCTCGCGGGACAACGATTCAACGTCCTGCAAGGTGAAGCTTTGATCGCGCAGGATGACTTCCAATGCTTCGCGCAACGGGAGACGCTCGAACTTCACGGTGATGCGAGCAGCGAGTGCAGCATGCGACACGACGACGAGGCCGCTTTGACGCGCAACCTCGTCGAGGAGCATCCCGACGCTCGCATCGCGTGCCCTCACGGTCAGCAGGTCATCGGTAATCAAGACCCAAAGGTCGTCCTGTGAGGCGTCAGCGGCAGGCCGCACGACCGCGGCACTGTCCTGAGCTTTGACGCAACCGAGGAGCAGCGCGGCGCATGCGGCGAGCCAAACCACGGGGGCCGCGCGCCGCGTCAGGGCGCGCCGAGCGCGCGAATGGTAGGCCCACTGCATGCGCGCGCGCTGCCTCGGATCGCTACTCGACTTCAAAGCAGCTTTCGACCGCTGTCTGATTCCCGGTGCCCGCTCCTTTCACGATGATCTCAAACTTGAACTCATCGCCGAGATTGATGAAGCCCGCTGGGACCCTGAACCGCGTGACGTTGGCGGGAAGCTCGACACTGAATATCAGAAGAGTCGGCTCCTCCCGCTCCAGGACGAGCTGATACTTGTCGACCGCGACCGGTACTCCCGGCGTGCCAATCTCGGGATGTGATCCAGTGACAGGATCCCAGTCGATAATGACGGGCCCGCTGACTGACGGGAGGGGATCGACATCGCAGTTCTCGGCCGCGGGTATGCCGGAGATCGTGATGTTCTCCGGGGGTGCTGGCATGACATGCGAGAGCACGGCCGTGCTCTCCAGCTCTTCTCCTTCAAGCGTTGTGCCATCGATTTCGTACGGTCCCTCCGGGAACCGACGCAGAAACTGCGCGGGCGTCAGCTCGTCGAACGATGGCTCGTCGCTCTCGAAGAATATCTCGGTGAGGCCCTGGCGCCGCAAGCGTCCCAGTACTCGGATATCGAGCATCGCTCGCTCGTTCGGGTCTTCAATCTCGAGCCTCTTCCAGGCATCGCCATCGATCAGGGCGTGAATGCCCAGGTCTCCGTCCGTGTCGTTGAGTTCCAGGAAGATGTGTGCTTCCTCGAAAGGGATTTCGTTGTCGTTGGCTTGCGCCCAATTCACGGGAGCGGCGGCCACCCCTATCAGAGCGGCCGACAGCATCGGAACCGCCGCCAGCTTGCGCGTGGGTCTTTTCATGTCAATTGCTCCTGTTCACGTGCCAGCGTTACCGGTCGTAAACCCGGTCGCGCCGGGATTAGCCGGGCACTTCAGGGCGATGGCCCTTCAGGTCATCCTGTGCGTGCCTACACTCTGACGCTCGACGGTGGATAATCCTTCGCGGGCGCCGGGAAATGCCGCTCGGACCCGCGCTGGCAGCGCTGCGTCATGAGAGCCATCGCGCACCATCAAGACCCCCCGGCGCTGAGGCGTGGTGCGGCCTTCAATCAGCGTCATCGTCGCCGTAGACCGCGAACAGTTCGAGGTCATCGTCGATCACCAGGCCGACATCGCGACAGTACACCTTGGTTGACTCTTCATCCGGGTTGAGCGGCGTGGTCTCGGTCACTTCGATGCAGTCTTCGAACACACCGGCCGGAACCTCGACTTCCTCGCCTGTTGCCACGTGTTCGGCGCGATCGAGCGCAACTCCCGGCGCGACTTCCTGGAAGTAGCGGCTGCCGACGATAAAGGCGGACTCGGGCATGATCATCCCGGGCATTGCGCGGTGCTTTCCGGCCAGCCAGGACCCGCCATGATCGACGATTTCGCCGTTCTCATAATTGTCGACGTCCTCACCAAAGTAGTAGACGTCGTGCGTCGGTCCGCAGTCGGCAAAGAAGTTGCGTGAGACCTCTTTCAGTTCCGAATCCGCGGTCTCGCGCTCCTCGACAACGCGCGTCCACACGTGGCGGACTCGGTGGTCAAGGGGCAGCCGAATCTTGCGCAGGTCCCGCGTCACAGTGATCCAGACTTCCTCCAGCTCGTCACAGTCACCGGCGTCGACACAACGCAGATTGCTGAAGTAAAGCTGGCGGCCGGGCTTCAGGACGAAGTAGGGGTTCCCGCCCCAAGGTTTGAAGCTGCAGTCCTCCAGCGGGAATTCGTCGGTGAATTCCGGCTCTTCCTCCTGGGCAATGGCCGTGGTAAGGGACAACAACATGACGATCAGCAGGCCCGCGAGGGCGGTGATATTGCGCATAGGAGCCTCGGTAAGTCGTTTTGAGATCGGCTGCCACCCTTTAGACGAAACACCGGGCCAAATCCCTTCAGAAGTGCGCCGCCTGGGTTGGGCCGGGTCGATAGACGGGTGCCGTGCACGCGCGCAGGCGGTCGAAGGAGAGATAGTCGGCGCGTCGAAATGGCAGCATGTCCACGCCGAAACAGTCCAGGTCGAGCGCCAGTCGTCGCGGATAGCCGATGCACAACAGGTCGATTTCGCCTTCGCCAACCAGCATCAGGTCGTCGGCGCGCGGCTGTCGGCCGTCGGGCAGATCGACGCGCCAATAGTCGATGGGTACGACGGAGAGGGCGTTCGGATTGGAGCCGATGTTGGCCAGATGGGCCCGCAAATAGGCGGGGTAGAGGACGCAGTCGTGGCCCAGAATGATGACGTGACTCCCCGAAGTCTCTTCAAGCGCGCGGCGTCTAAGGTGGTTCCCCCAGTACTTGCGGCGGCGCGCGACCTCGAGATATCGAATCGGGTGCCGCTCTCCGAGCGGCTCAAGAATGCGCCGCGTGGCGCGGGAGGAACCGTCGCTGAAAACGATGATTTCTTGACAAGCGTGGTCCTGCCGGAATACGGATTGCAGCGCATGGGGCAGGAGGAATTCGCGTTTCCAGACCGTGATGGCAACCGAGAATCCAATCGTGGTTTCCATGCGCAGGTGATTGGACGGCCACGCCACGCGAATCCTTCGCGGATGCCGCCGCCCTTCCGAAGGAATTCGCCGCGAGCGGCGTCTAACGGTCGGATGATCAAGTGGCTGTGCGTGTGAGCGACGCGATCCATGTGGATCGGGCATTGGCCCGGAGAATTCTGGGAGGCGATGAAACGGCCTTTCGCGGGCTGTTTGACAGTTTCTTTCCGCGACTCTACCGCTTCGCGCTGGCGCGCCTCAACGGCGACCACGAAGCCGCCCGTGAAGTCGTGCAACGAACATTCTGCAAGGCGATCGAGCGACTCGACACGTACCGTGGCGAAGCCGCCCTGTACACCTGGTTCTGCCAGGTGTGCCGGAACGCATTGATCGATTACCAGCGTGCGATGAATCGTGAGGCCAGAACGGTGGTGCTGCTCGAAGATCAGCCCAACCTGCGTGCCGTCCTCGAAGCATTCGTCGCGCCGGCGAGCGCACAACCCGAATTGGCGGCCTGGCAACAGGACGTGCGCCGGCTGGTGCAGGCCACCGTGGATACTCTGCCGGACCATTACAGCGCGATCCTCGAGTGGAAATACGTCGATGGACGGTCGGTGGACGAGATCGCACGGCAGCTCAACGTCGGCGTGAAGGCGGCCGAGTCGCTGTTGACGCGGGCACGGCATGCGTTTCGGGAAGCAATCATGGCGCTCGCGGAAACCCCCGACGCGCTGCGCCCGCCGAGTGAGGGCGGTTAGAGGAGTGGCCAACAGATGGCGGCAGATCGGCACGACCCTGATACCAAGGTGGACGATGACATGGACACCGTCGCGCGGTTGATTCACACCGCGGGGCGGCGCGCGGAACCGCCGGCGGAAGCTTTCGAGCAGACGTTGGCGAGCGCAACCGACGCATGGCGCGCCAAAGTGCATCAGCGCAGACAGCGGAACCTGTTCGTGGGCCTTGCGGCCTCACTCGTGGTTGCGGGAAGCGTGGCCTTTCTGGTCGCAAACCTTCCGCCAGAATCGGTGCCGAGCGTGGCGCGCGCCGACCGTCTGATTGGAACGGTTGAGATCCGATCCGATGCCAACGGTGGCTGGTCCACTCTGCGCGACGAGACAATGCAGCTTGCGGCCGGAAGCCACCTGCGAACGCATGCCGGGAGTCGCGCCGGCATTGTCCTTGACACCGGCGTATCAGTGCGGCTGGCCGATGCGACCAACGTCGTTCTGGAATCGGGCTCGAGCCTGCGCCTCGTCACGGGCAGGGTTTATCTGGACACGGGCGAAACCGGGCACGTCGCTCGACGGATACAGGTTGTCACAGCGGCGGGCACCGCCCGTGACGTCGGTACGCAATTCGAGGTGCTCTACCGCGGCGAAGCGTACCGCTTGCGGGTGCGCGACGGCCGCGTTCTGCTGAGCCGCGACGCGGGCGATTTCACCGGTGGCGCGGGTGATCAACTGACGATCGATGCGAGCGGGGGACTCGAGCGAACTCGCATTGCTCAAGACGACGCCGAATGGCAGTGGGTGGAATCGGTCGCGCCAGCACCCGATATCGATGAGAAGCCTTTGAGCGTTCTGCTCGAGTGGGTTGCGCGCGAGACCGGAAGAGCCGTCGCATTCGACAAGCCCGAGGTCGAACGCAAGGCAAGTACCACCATTCTTCATGGCAGCATTCGAAACCTGACGCCGCTCGAAGCGCTTTCTGTGATGCTCGCCACTACTGATCTCGAGTACGTGCTCCCCGACGACGGTACAATCCTGATTCGGCTGAAAGTCACTCGATAGCGGCGACGGTGAAATCAGGGCCGCGGAAAATCTGCCGGCAGCGTCCGGTCAGCTGCACACGTGTGCCGCTGGCGCTACTCGCGGCAATCGCACTTGGCCTCGCACTGCTGGGCCCGGGACTGGCTCTTGCCGAAGAATTTCGCGGCCTGCCGCTCGAGCAGGCGTTGCAGCGCCTCGAGGAACGCGGGCTTTCAATCCTCTACAGCAGCGACGTGATCCAGCCGTGGATGCGCGTACAGGAAGAGCCGGTCGGGACCGACGAGCGATCCATTCTCGAGGAGATCCTGAAGCCTTATGCCGTGGAAGTCGCCGACGGGCCGAATGGCTCGCTGATGCTGGTGCGTGCACCGCCGCCGCCTTCAACGCCAGCGCGCGTGGTCAATGCAGCACCCCGGCCAGCCTCAATGCTTGCGCCGGCCCTCGAGGAAGTCATCGTCAGCGCGAGTCACTATCAGTTCGTGCGAGAGCCCACACCGTCGCTAGCATCCTTCACGGCTGCGGATCTCAAGGTGCTTCCCGATCTCGGCGATGATCCGTTGCGCGCCGCTGCACGGCTCCCCGGCACCGCCAGCGGCGACTTCAGCGCCAAGGTCAACGTCCGGGGAGGTGAGACGGATGAGACGCTCGTGCGTTTTGACGACCTCAGGCTGCAGAATCCATTTCACCTCAAGGATTTTCAGAGCACTTTCAGCACCATCGACCCGGGGATCATCAGCGGCATCAACGTCTACGCCGGCGGTTTCCCGGTGTCATTCGGCGACCGGATGAGCAGCGTGATCGACATCGATCCGGTGCCGCCCGGCGAGACGGGGTATCGCGAACTGTCGTTGAGCGTCTTCAACGCTTCCGCGCTGGCCGCAGGCAACTTCAACGATGGCACGGGCGACTGGCTGATTTCGGCCCGCCGCGGCAACCTGGATTTCATCATCGACGTCGTAAACGCGGACATCGGCCACCCGAGCTACGTGGATATCCACGGCCGGATCCGCCAGCGCCTGTCGGATTCCCTTGCACTGTCGGCCAATGTGCTGGCATTTGACGACGTCGTGGTGCTCTCCGACAGCGATCAGGAAGAGCAGGCCAGCGCCGACTATCGCGACGAGTACTACTGGTTGCGTCTGGACTACGAAGCGTCCGCCGCCTTGTCGGGAAATCTGCTGATCGCGCGCAGCGAGCTGAAGAGCGGGCGCCGCGGCAGCGCGGACCAGGAAGGTATCGGGCGCGGAACCCTCAAGGACCGCCGCTCGTTTGCGATCGACTCGCTGCAATCGGAATGGGTGTGGCGTCTTGCCGAGAACGTCCTGCTGCAATTGGGCGGCGAATGGCGCGGAATGCGGGGGCAATACGACTATAGCGACCAGGCGGAGTTCGACGTGCTGTTCCTCACGCCTGGCGCGTCGCTCGAGCCCAGTCGATCGCGGCAGTTGAGCACGAATCCGCAAGGCGATCAGTTCGGCGCATACACGAATCTGCGCGTGCAAACGGCCTGGAATACCACCATCGATGCCGGCGTGCGCTGGGACAAGGAATCGTTGAGCGAAGAAGAGAACGACCAGCTCAGCCCCAGGCTCAGCCTGCTGTATTCGGCCGGCGAGCGGACGCAGCTGCGTGCCAGTTGGGGGCGTTTCTACCAGGCTCAGGCCATCAGCGAGCTGCAGATTTCGGACGGCGTGATCGAGTTCCAGACACCGCAGCGTTCCCATCACCTCGTTGCCAGCATCGAGTATCGGCACCCGAGCGGAATCGACGTCCGGCTCGAGGCCTATCGCAAGGACTACCGTCAGGTTCGCCCGCGGTACGAGAATCTCCTGAACACGTTCGTGCTGTTGCCTGAGCTCAAGCCCGACCGCATCCGCATTGCGCCTGACACAGCCACCGCGGAAGGCGCGGAGTTGACGCTGCGCCGAGCGGGGCAGCCGCCATTCAGCTGGTGGCTGAGCTACAGCTGGTCTTCAGTGACGGACGAGTACGGCGGGACAGAGGCGCAGCGCAGTTGGGACCAGAAGCACTCGTTCAGCGGTGGCGTGACCTGGCAGAGCGATCGGTGGGAATTGAGCCTGGCCGGGACGTATCACACCGGCTGGCCGACCACCGAGATCGAGCTCGTCGCCACGGATCCGATTCCGCTGCTGGCCACTGGACCGCGCAATGCGGAGCACTTGGATAGTTACTATGCGCTCGATGCGCGGGTGGCACGCAAGTTCCAGTTCGACAGTGCGGGTGCGCTGACGTTGTTCTTCGAACTCAGCAATGTGCTGAATCGCGCCAATGACTGTTGCGTCGAGTACGAGGTCGAGGACGAGAGCGGCGAGCTCGCGCTCGATCTCAGCACTCGTCCTTATCTGCGCATGACGCCGTCATTGGGATTCGTGTGGCGCTTCTGACGCTGCGCCGGAAACTTGCAGGTGTCGACGGGTTAGCTTCACGACCTCGGGCGTGACCGGCCCGGCGTTGTTGCCGAATCTTGCACGCACGTAGGTGAGCACGGCGGCGAGCGTCGCATCGTCGAGATAGGTGAACGCAGGCATCACATTGTCGTTGGGCCCCTCCTTGCGTTCACCGCTGTTGAATCCGCCGGTGAGCACGAAGGCTGCGAGGGCCTGCGGTTCGCCCATGACCCACGGGCCGTCGACGAGCGGGGGCTGAAAGTAAGGAACCCCGCGGCCGTCCGCCTGGTGGCAGGCTAGACAATTCGCGCGGTACGCGGCCTCTCCGTCGACGACCGTGAGCGGATTCTCCGGATGACTCGCGCAGCCCGACAGCGTCACGAGGCCGGCAAACAAGAGAACGCGGATCAAAGCCCGCATCCGCGTCGTCATGTTCCCGCGTAGGTCACTCGCCAGATCCGGCCGTTGACGGAATCAGTGATGTAAAGCGAGCCGTCGGCGGCAACCGCGAGGCCTACCGGTCGGCGTTCGGCGTTGGCGGGGCTGTTGTCCTGCAATGGATCACTCGCGAAGTGATCGGCGAAGACCTGCCATTCCCCGGATGGCTTGCCGTCCTTGAACGGGACGAACACCACCTTGTAGCCGGCTTGTGGCAACGGTGCGCGGTTCCAGCTGCCGTGGAACGCGATGAATGCACCACCGCGGTACGACTCGGGAAACGCGCTCCCCTCATAGAAGATGATGTCGTTCGGCGCCCAGTGAGCTGGAAAAGCCACCAGAGGATCCGCGTACTTGCCGGGTTCGGCCGGCGTCTTGCCGTCGCCACCGTATTCGGGGCCGAGCATGCGGATGCCGCGCTTGACATCGAAATAGGTATACGGCCAACCGTAGTTGCCACCCTGGCGAATGACATGCATCTCCTCGGCGACCCGTTCGGCATTGGCCTCGGCCGTGAAAAGCTGCGGCCACAGTGTGTCGAGCTGATCGCGGCCGTGCATCACTACGAACAGTGCGTCGGCCTGGCTGTTCCATTCGAGCGCAACTGCATTGCGCAAGCCGGTCGCGTAGCGGGTGCCATCGGCCACTTGCGACTGTTCCGTCTTTTCTGCATTGAACTGCCAGATGCCACCGTAGCGCTCGAGCAGCGGGCAGGGCCGCTTTCCGGGTGAACCCGGAGTTCGATCCTTTTCCTGGCAAGCGTTCGCCGGTGCGCCGACGTTGACGTAGATGTGACCGTTGCCGTCGAATGCGAATGGCTTATCCGCGTGCTGACGCTCCTGGACGAATCCCTCGATCACGGTCTCCGGCGCGGCCTTCGGCACGAGCTCGTCAGCTTTGAAGCGGAAGCGGTATACGGCCACATCGTTCGAGGCATAGAGCATCCCCTTGTAGAACTGGAGCCCTGTGCCTCTGACTTCGCTGAAGTGCTCCACAACATCGGCCTTGCCATCGGAGTTGGTGTCGCGCAGGGCAACAATGCCAATATTCTTGCTCGGGTCTTCACGCACGAACGGCGGCTGGCGGGTCGCCACGTAGAGGTCGCCGTTGTCGCGGATCGCGACGTGCCGGGCAAAGCCAACGCCTTCATGGACGACAGTGGCCTGAAATCCCGGCGGAAGGCTGAGGCCATCGTTGTCCGCGGCCTGTGCGGTGGCAGCGATTGTGAAACCCACGATGAGTGTCAACGATGGAAGCCTTGGCATTTACAGTCCCCTACAAATGGCTGAAGCGCCGATAATAGAGTCCCACCCGCCGTCGATCCAACAATACGTCTCGATTGGATTGCAGCGAGTGGCGGTCGCGCAAGTCGGTGCTCGGCTGGACCGCGATGCACCGCTGTGTGAGCATCTGTTCATGCCCGTTCGACGACGCGGACCGCCCGAGCTCCATACCAACCAATGGCGCGCCACGCGCGATGCGCTGCATTCCTACGCACAAGTCGCCGGCGCAATCCGCGCTGCGCTGTCGCCGCCCGAAAAGCATTGGTATCACGTCAGCTTGCGCGCGACGGCCGGCGGGCTAACTACAACTCCCGTTGCGACCGCGGGTAGCACGTTCGAGATCACTCTCGAGCTCGCGAGTTGCCAGTGGGTCATTGGCACGAATGCCGGGATGCGCTGGCAGATTCCACTGCTGGGCCAATCTGCGCGGGAACTGCTCAACGCTACTGCGAGCGTGCTCGGCTCCGCACTCAATCGACACAAGATCGACTCGAGTCAGCTGTCCGCCAAGCCCGCGCGCAACTTCGATCCGGACGCCGCCCGGCGCTATGGGCAAGTGCTTGCCTGGGTGGATACTCAGCTCAAGGCGTTCAAGGCAGGACAGCGGGGTGAAACATCGCCCGTGCAGCTATGGCCGCATCACTTCGATATCGCCGTGCTGGTCTTCTCCGGGCGAAAAATTCCTGGGACTGATCCGCGCGATCCCGAGATGAGCGACGAGCAGATGAACTTTGGATTCGTGCCCGGGGACGAGGCGATTCGCGAGGCCTATTTCTATGCCACCGCATATCCAGGACCTAAGCATCGACGGAGACCGCAACTGCCGAAGGGTGCGCACTGGCACACGCGGGGTTGGGAAGGGGCCGTGATGCCATACGCCGCGCTCGTTAGAGCGGGGCACCCGGAACGAAAACTGTTGATGTTCTTGCGTGCCTTTCGCGGGTGGGGAAACTTCTGACAGGGGGTTGGAGATGGCAGTGGACAGATCAGCCGCTTCCTGGATCGATCTCGGCCCCGCGGACGACCTCAAGGAGCCGGCATTGCGCGAATTGACAGTCGGCCGGCTGCGCATCGCGCTGTCGTATTCCAATGGGCAGTTCGGCGCGGTTTCAGGAGTCTGCAATCACGTGGGCGGTCCTCTCGGCAAGGGTCATCTCGACGGCGAATACATCGTCTGCCCGTGGCACCACTGGAAATTTCATCGCGGCACCGGCTTCGGTGAACCGGGATACGAGGAGGATCGTGTTCCGGGCTACGCGCTGAAGGTCGAAAACGGCCGGCTGCTGCTCAACCCAAAACCGGTGAGCCCGCGCGGCAGGCTGCCGCACCCGCCGCATCCGGTCGCGCGCAAGCCCGAGCGTCAGCCCGGGCCGATGCGTGTCGTCGGAATCTCAACCACGGCGATGGACGAGAACCACCCGCGTTATTCGACCTCCGAAGCGCTGCTCGAATCCGCACTGGCCCACGCGAAGGAAGCTCAGAGTGCCGAAACGCGACTCATCCGGCTGAATGCGCTCAAGTTCCGCCATTGCGAGGGCTACTATTCAAAGAGCGCGCGGGCCTGCACCTGGCCCTGCTCGATTACCCAGATGGACGACAAGGATCAGCTCGATCAGGTGTACGAGGCGTTGGTTCACTGGGCCGACATCGTGCTGATCGCCACGCCGATCCGCTGGGGCTCGGCGAGCTCGCTCTATTACAAGTTGGTTGAGCGGATGAACTGCATCCAGAACCAGATCACGCTGCGCAATGTCGTCCTGATCCGCAACAAGGTGGCCGCATTCGTCATCACCGGCGGACAGGATAACGTGCAGGCGGTCGCGGGCCAGATGCTGGCCTTCTTCGGTGAGATCGGCTTCGTGTTCCCGCCATTCCCATTCGTCGCGCACACGCTGGGCTGGAACTCCGAGGATATGGAACGCAACGTGGAGTATGTGCGGCAGAGTGAGGAGCTGAGAGAGGGAGCCCGCAAGCTTGTCGAACGTTCGTTGCAGATGGCGCGCAGCCTCGTCGAGCAGAACCTCTGTCCGGCGCAGATCGAGCGGGGCGGGCGCAAGGCACATACTCCCGCGGCAGAGCGTGAAGCACCGGCCATCGCCGAGTGAGAATGGTTTGATCCTGACTGGCGGACAAGCATGAAAGTGACAGATCTGTTCAGCGTGAGGGGATACGGCGCCATCGTCACCGGAGGCGCCAGCGGCCTCGGTCTCGCCTTCACCGAGGTGTTGGCGGAGAACGGAGCGCGCGTGACGATGCTCGATCTCAGCGCCGAACGCATCGCCGCGGAGACCCAGCGCCTGCGGGCCGCGGGGTGCGATGTGCGTGGCGCAGTGGTGGATGTCACCGATCGCCCCGCACTCCAACGGGCATTTGACGCGGCGGCGGCGGAATACGGGCGACTCGACGTGGTGTTCGCCAACGCCGGAATCGATTCCGGTCCCGGCTTCGTGAGCCTGGACCGCAAGACGCGCGTACCCGAAGGAGCGATCGAAAACTACGCGGATGCGCGCTGGAACAAGGTGATCGAGACCAACCTGAACTCCGTATTCACGACCATCAAGGCGGCGGCGCGGCACATGAAGCCGCGCAAGTCGGGGCGAATCATCGTCACGACGTCGGTGGCGGGTCTCTTGATCGAGGCTGGAATCGGAGCGGCTTACATGGCGGCGAAGGCCGGAGCGGCACATCTCATGCGCACCATGGCGCTCGAGCTGGCGCGCTACAACATCCTGGTGAATGCCATCGCGCCCGGTCCATTCATCACGAACATCGGCGGCGGACACGCGCACAAGCCCGAGGTGCAGGCGGCCTTTGCCCATACGGTGCCTCTCGGTCGCATGGCCAGCACCGAGGAAATCAAGGGTCTCGCGCTCTACCTCGCATCGCCCGCGTCGAGCTTCATGACCGGGTCGCAGATCGTGATCGACGGCGGTTGCCTGCTCGGCAGCGTCGATTAGTCCGGCGGCGAGCCGGCACTATTCTTCAACATCCCGGTGCGGCTTGGGCGTCGCCA
>DATBVX010000085.1:0-2929 GCA_036515135.1 Steroidobacteraceae bacterium | reverse complement strand
TCTCCCACTTGTGGGAGAGGGCTGGGGTGAGGGCATTTCGATCACTCTCCACGCCCGCTCGGGTCTGTGATCCTCGACCCCGCTCACGCCGAACACCGCTTCATGGCCGAGCCGTGCGCGCAGGCGTTCGATCAATCGCGGCAATGCATCGGCATCGCAGGAACCCCTCACCCCAACCTTCTCCCCGTCTCGGGGAGAGGGAGTGAAATCGCGGAAGCTGCCCGTCGTCTGCGTCTGTTCCAGCAACGCGCCGGAACGCATTCGAATCGCGACCACCGGTGCCGGCAATGTCAGTGCAGCCAGCCGTTCAGCGAGCAGACCGCGCAGATGCCCGACGTCGCCGCTCGGTGCCGCGAGCCCGATGCGCAGGCGTGTCGGAGGATGCGCGCGATGCTTGAAGTCCACGGCGAGCACCGCGATGGCAGCCTGCCGTCGACGCAGGAACTCCCGCAATCGCGTCAACAACGGCTCGCACGCGATCTCGAGCCCTGCCGTCGTCTCGATCTCATACTCGAGCATGCGTCGTTCATCGAAACGCTCAGGGCTGCGAAACCCACGCCGTACGTCCGCGCGCCGGCCGAGCGCGCGATCAAGCTCATCGAGCCACACCTGGCCCAGCCGCCGTACCACACCACCCCGCGGCAGCCGGATCAGATCCCCGACGGTGCGCAATCCCATGCTGAGGAGCTGCGCGAGTAATTCCTCGGGCCACCGCAGGTGGCGAAGTGAAACCGGGGCGAGGCGCCGGGCGAGTGCCTCGGGTCTGTCGATCAGCGTTCCACTCCCTCTCCCACTTGTGGGAGAGCATCGTCCTCGGACCCTCTCCCGCGAGGACGCGGGAGAGGGTGGGGGTGAGGGTCCCGCCCGCGCCAGCCACAACGCGCTCCGCGGCGTCGGCGTGAGCGCGAGCTGTGCCGTAACACTCTGCTCGCTCAATCCAGTCGCAATGCGCTCCATCAGCACACGCGCACCACCAAAAAGCCTGAGGCTCCCTTTCACCTCGAGCAGCAGCTCATCCTCGGACTCGACGCTGACGAGAGGAGTGAACTGCTGCTGACACCAGGTGGCAAGCTGCGCGAGGCGCTCGCGCTCCTTCCTGGCCTCGCGTGGCAACGTCCTGAGATCCGGCGCGAGCGCAATAGCCGCGTTGAGCGACTGCCCGGGGCGTACGCCCGCTGCGCGCGCCGCTTCATTGCATGCCAGCACGATCTGCTGGCGACTCTCAGGATCGATGACCGCGAGAGATCCACTCCCTCTCCCGCCTGCGGGAGAGCATCGTCCTCGGACCCTCTCCCGCGAGGACGCGGGAGAGGGTGGGGGTGAGGGTCCACTCCCTCTCCCACTTGTGGGAGAGGGCTGGGGTGAGGGGTTCTGTAGTGCTTCCAGCGCCAACCGCGACAAATGAATCGCGAGCCACAACTGACGCGGCCGCGCTCGCGAGAGCAGTGCGGGTTTCGGCGGCTCGAGCACTCCCGCCGGTCGGGGTATCGCCTTTCTGCGCTTCTCCGGCTCGCGATCCGCAGGCTGCAACGGAAACAGGGGCAGGTTGAGCACCGGGCGCACGGGGGGTCACTTCACGCCGAGCCTCACTGTCGCCGCCCTGCCGCCTTGCACCTTCACCAGCTCGACGACGAGCATCGCCTCATCCACCGACAGTGCGAGACGCACCGTCGCGGGTGAAGGATGCGCACGATCGCGCAGCGAGCGGAACAGCAAGCCGAAGCACAGGCCGGCATTCGCGGCGAGCTTGAGACGACGCAGGGCGTGCATGTTCGCCACTTCTGTCCACGCGAGAACCGCGACGCAGGCACCCGAACGCAGTGACTGTTCCATCGCCCAGAGCGTATGTGCGCTCGTGAACGGCTTGCTCACCAGCAGACGTGCGTGTGCGAGTCCGCGTTCGGCGAGCGCAGGCGGGTATGGCAGATGCGGTGGGTTGAGCCAGGCGATGACGGGAGCCCTCACCCCGACCCTCTCCCGCAAGCGGGAGAGGGGGGAAGAAGTGTCCTGTCGCTCGTCGAATTCGGTCAGGTACCGGAGTGCCGGCAGGAAGAGACTCAGCTCGCCGATTCCCGGTCGCTCGTTCATCACCTCGATGAGCGCCGGATGGGGCCAGCCGCCGCCGGGCAATTGCGCATCGAGCGCCGCAAAGCCGCTCGGAACGACGGATCGCCGCGTGCTCGCTGTCCCGCCTGCACGCCAAAGCGCGGGGTGTTGCATCAGGTTTTCGAGCGAGACGGACATGGAGCGCAGCATTACCGAGTGGTCGTAATGAGCTGATTTGTCTGGGAAGGCTTATCTGTATATAGTTACAGTAGCTGTGATTATATACAGTTCTCTTCAATCCACAACCTCAAGATCCGGATTGCCTAAGCGCCCACCTCCCCTTCAATCTTCACACCCATGTCGCAACCCAAGCCCGTGCCCTCGGTCGTCATCGCCACCTATAAAGATGAGTACCAGCCCGCGTTCGCGGCGCTCAACTACGCCTGGATCGAAAAATACTTCGCCGTCGAGCCACTGGATCGCACGCTGCTCGACAACCCGCGCCACCACATCATCGACACGGGCGGTGAAGTCTTCGTGCTGTTCGAAGACGACGTGCCCAAAGGCGCGTGCGCGATGCTCAAGATCGACGCGCAGGCCTTCGAGCTCACCAAGATGGGGGTCGATCCTGCGGCACAGGGACGCGGCTATGGCCAGCGGCTGATGGAAGCCGCTATCGGCTTCGCGCGCCAGCGCAAAGCGGAGCGAATCCTGATCCGCTCGCACACCAGCTTGAAAACTGCGATCAGTCTCTATCGCAGGTTCGGCTTCGCCGTGACGCACTTGGGTCGCGACCCGGAATATGCGCGTTGCGACATTCACATGGAACTCGACCTGCGCGCCACGCCCGCATCACCCCGGCTCGATGCGACGCTCGACCCGG
>DATBVX010000084.1:0-12684 GCA_036515135.1 Steroidobacteraceae bacterium | reverse complement strand
TTTGCCAGATCGATCGCCACGCTCGTAATCTCGTTCATGGGCCCGTCCTCCTCGTTCAGATGAAGTTCAAATACACCTCATCTTGGCCCTCTGCACCGCAAGGCCGTAAGAGGGGGGCGGGTCCATACCATCTCTTGATTGACGCAGAAGAATCGGTGACGTATCGCGCGAAAGCTGGCGGTTCATACCAGGCGACGGTGGCACGTGGGGGGAGCTGTGGAATAGTCGAGAAGGAAGACGACGGCAGCGTGACCGGACCGGCTTGCTGCCGCGCGCCGCGACTGGCAGCGGGAGGATGCAGTGCCTGATCTCAAGCGCCACGTGGTTTCGATTCCGGACTTTCCGCGGCCCGGAATCCTGTTTCGCGATATCAGCCCATTGCTGCGCCAGCACTTCGACGCGACCCTCGATGCGCTTGAGAAGGCGATTCCCGCGGAAGAATGGTCGGTGCTCGACGCGCTTGCGGGGATCGAGTCGCGCGGCTTCATATTGGCCGCGGCCCTCGCGGCGCGCCACCGCAAGGGATTCGTGCCGATTCGCAAGAAAGGCAAGCTGCCGCCGCCAGTTGTGGATGTCGCTTACGAGCTCGAGTACGGCACGGGCGTACTCGAGATGCAGTGCGGCCGGGGCAAGCTGCTGCTCGTCGATGACGTTCTGGCCACCGGCGGAACCATGCGTGCGGCGGCCGAATTGAGCCGCGCGGCGGGCTACGAGGTGCACGGCCTCCTGGTTCTGATCGATCTCAAGCTGATCCCCGATTTCCGTTGGCAGCAACACAGCCTGCGCTCCGTGATTCAGTATGGCTGAGACGCTTTCCGATCCGTTGGTGGTGATGGCACTGGAGGTCGAAAGCCAGGGACTATTCGAGCGCGCGGGTGTGCCGGTGTTGTTCACCGGGCTGGGCAAGGTGAATGCCACGTTTGCGCTCACTCGCCGCCTGGCGGAATACCGCTGCGTCGGGCGGCGCCTGCCGCAGGTGATCAATTTCGGAACCGCGGGCAGCCGCCGCTTCCCGACCGGCGCCATCGTGGCCTGCCATACGTTCGTTCAACGGGACATGGACGTCAGTGCGATGGGATTCGAGCGTGGCGCGACTCCGTTCGAGGATGTGCCCGCGCGACTCGAGTTTCCGGTGACCTTTGCCGCGCTGCCGAGCGCGATCTGCGGAACCGCCGACTCATTCGAGACCGGTGACTCGGCGAACGTGAGTGACATTGTCGACATGGAAGGCTACGCGCTCGCCAAAGTCTGCTGGCGCGAGCGGGCACGGTTCGCGTGCGCCAAGTTCGTCACCGACGGCGCCGATCATGCCGCAGCGTCGTCATGGCAGAGCAGTCTTCCCCGGGCGGCCGCGGAGTTTCTCGCGCTGTATCAGGCGCTCATCGCCGCGCGCGGCTGATCGTCCTGACTCACATCGTTCTCCGCGCCGGTTCGGTGTCCGCCGGCGGACACCCCGACCTGCGCAACGCATTGGTGCCGTTCTACTCGAACAAGACGACGGGCACCGGTCTCGGTCTGACACTATGCCGCGTAGTACTCGAGTCCCACGGGGGGCGGATCGCTTTGGCAAACCAAGATGGGGGCGGACTGGTGGTCACCCTGTGGCTGCCCAAGGTCTCGGGTGCGCAACGACTCGGATTGAATTAGCTGCCGGGCGAGGCTCGGTTCTTAACATATTCTGCGCACGTCGTTTTCGGCGTTAGCGATCACCAACGCGTCACGGCAGATTCACTGGATTTTCACAGTGGGGCGCCTAGAATCGGCCCCGATAAGGAGATCAGGGGCGCCATTCAATGACAATTACAGCAAGTGGCGGGCTCGTAAGCATCAGCGGCGATGCGGGTGAAGCGGCCAACGACGAAGTGGCCGCCGATCAGTCAGTCCCCGCAGTCGAGCACCGCGATCCGGGCACCGCCGGCTGGGATCCCTACGAAGTCTGGCGCACGCGCGTCAAGGCGACGCGCCCGGAGCGCGACCCTCCCGACCCGCTCGGGCACCCCGGAAAGAGCTGACCCGCAAACCGCAGATCAAACCAAGCGATCCAGCCCGGCATCATCGCCCCAGGCCCTTCACCCGGTCCGCTTGTCCCCGGCCAGCCGAAGCCGCTACCGTAGCGGCCCTTTTTGCGGGACAACGGAGCGGCGATGCGCTTTCCCCTCGTGCCGAGCGATGCCCACGACACGCCCGCGGCGCGGCAGCTCGCTCATGGCTTCCGCCAGCTCGAGTTCTCCGAGCCGCTCGAGTCGGAATTCCGCAAGACGTTTCGCCTGAAGCTGTTGCCGTGGGTCCGTGGCGGATTCGCTGTCCTGGCCGTCCTGGCGTTGTTGTTGTGGATCGCGGATCAGTTGCAGCTCGAGACCGCACTCCTCCCACTCTCCGCGCTCCTGCGCCTGGGAACGATGCTGCCCCTGGCGTTGCTGGGCATTGGCATCACTTTCGTCGCGGCGCGCACTCAATCACCCATTGCCCGTTGGACCACGATCCTGCTGGTAGCGATCGCGGTGACCGCAATCCTCCTCGACTGGTACGTGGCCCGCGCAGGCAGCACGTTCGTGTTCTCCGGTCTTGCGGCCGTGCTGATCGTCGGACCTCTCGCCTTGGGACTGCGCTTCTGGCCGGCCGTCGATACGGCGGGAGCGCTGGCGCTGGCGGCGATCGCGACAGTGGCGTTTGCCGGCTGGCCGGCCAATCAGGTCGTTATCTACGCCCTGGTGCTCCTCACCGTCGTCGCGGGCGGAGCAGCGGCCTCGTATGCGATCGAGCATGCAATTCGCGTCGCGTGGCTCGAGTCACTCGTGATCGGCCACCTCGGCGAACGCGATGGCCTCACCGGACTCTTCAACCGGCGCATGTTCGACGGCTTCATCGGGCGCGTCTGGGAGCAGTCGATCGAGGACAAGTCGCTGATCGTGCTGATGCTGGTCGATGTCGACAATTTCCGGCGCTACAACGACCGCTTCGGGCTGCAGGCGGGAGACGAATGCATCCGCAGGGTCGCGGGCGCGGTTGCTGCATGCGCCTTGCGGCCGCTGGATTTCTGTGCGCGCTACTCCGGGATCCAGTTCGCGATCGTGCTCGCCAATCCGGACCGGCTGTACGCGGAGGAAGTGCCACGGCGCGTGCGGCAGGCAGTCGCCGAACTCGAGATTCCACATCCCGATTCGCCCAACGGGCGCGACGTCACCGTGAGCGTCGGCGTGGCGCTCACCGTGCCGCGCGCCATCGACAGCCGCGAGGCTTTCATCGAGCTGGCGCAGCTGGCCTTGCGGGAGGCGCACGAACAGGGCGGCGACCGCGTGCAGGCGAAGGAGTCCGAATCCTCGCTGGTGCAGACCGGGATGTTCACCGCGGAGGTCGCGCTCGAGGCCACACCTCAGTAGATCGCCACCTCGCGCCTGCCGCCCGAATCGCGCGCGCCGCGGAACATCCCTTCGGAATTGAAGCTCATGGTGATGCGTCCCTGGGCGTCGATGGCGATCACCCCGCCCTCGGCCTTGAGGTCTTTCAGCTTGTGCTGCACGACCTCGGTGGCCGCCTGCTCGAGGGTGAGGCCCTTGTAATCCATCAGCGCGTGGATGTCGTAGGCGACCACCGAGCGGATGAAGTACTCGCCGTGACCGGTTGCCGACACCGCACAGGTATCGTTGTTGGCGTACGTGCCGGCGCCGATATGCGGTGAGTCGCCGACACGGCCGGGAATCTTGCCCGTCATGCCACCGGTCGAGGTGGCTGCGAACAGATTGCCCTTTCTGTCGCGCGCCACCGCGCCGACTGTACCGAAATAGTTGAGCTTGATCGCCGCCATGCGATCGCCCCGCAGCGCGCGTTCAAGCTGCTGGCGACGCTTCTCGGTGTGGAAATAGCTGTTCGGGACCAGCGTCATACCCTGGTCGAGGGCGAACTCTTCGGCGCCCGGACCGATCAGCATCACGTGCGGCGAGTTCTCCATCACCAGGCGCGCGAGCTCGACCGGGTTCTTGATGTGCTTGAGCCCCGCCACGGATCCCGCGCGGCTGCTCGCGCCGTCCATTACCCCTGCGTCAAGCTCGACTTCGCCATCGCGATTGAAGACCGCGCCGCGGCCGGCATTGAACAGCGGCGAGTCCTCGAGGATCTTGACCGCCTCGATCGCCGCGTCCTGGCTGCTGCCGCCCCGCTCGAGCACACGATAGCCCGTGTCGAGCGCGCGCTCGAGATCCGCGCGGTACTGCGCGTCGAGCTCGGGCGTAATCTCGGCGCGCGGCAGCGTTCCGGCTCCACCGTGGATAGCGATTCCGAACATGGGCTGTTCTCCCGAGGCGATGGTCGAGGATGCGAGCAGGCAGATCCCGATGAGAAAGTGCATCTTTGTGTTCATGACGAATCCCCGCCGTGAGCGCACCAGTTCGCAGCGACCGACCATTCTCCGGTGTGGCTCGTGCTCGTATCGCTATTATTCGCCGCGGCCAACAGGAGGGACAGAGCTATTTTCGCCGGTGTTGCCGGCGAGAAAATGCATCCGTCCCTCCTTGCGTGATCGGATAGGAGTGCTGCTCACTGCGCGTATACTCGCGCTGGCATGGCGAATGCGACCGTACTGCTGATCGACAGCAGCCCCGATGACCAGCGACTGATCAAAGAGGAATTGATCCAGATTCGTGGCCAGCCGTTCGCGCTCGAGATCGCCGCGACACTTACCGCCGGGCTCGACCGGCTGAAGCGCCCCGGCATCAACGTCATCCTCCTCGATCTTGCGCTGCCTGACAGCCTCGGGCTCACGACCTTCCTGCGACTGCAGCCCAAGTGCGGTGACGTACCGATCATCCTGCTGGTCGGAATGAACGACGAGGAGCTCGGCACCGACGCGGTCGAGCGTGGGGCGCTGGACTATCTCGTCAAGCAGCAAGTCGTGAGCAACCTGCTCGAGAAGTCGCTGCGTTACGCCGCGGATCATACGCACACCATGCTCGCGCTGCGCGCTTCGGAGGCGCGCTACCGCGAGCTGTACGAAAACGTGGTGGCGGGCGTTTTCCAGTCCACGCCCGATGGCAAGTTCATGTCCGCCAACCCCGCGCTCGTGAAGCTCCTGGGCTACGACTCGGAGGACGAGTTGCTCGGTCTCGACATCGGGCGCGATCTCTACATGTTCCCGGAGGATCGCGACAACTGGATCCGCAACATCCAGGAGAGCGGCGAGATCCGCAACGCGGAGATGGTGCTCAAGCGCAAGGACGGGCACAAGATCGTGGTGCTGGAGAATTCGCGTGCCGTCCGCGACGAGCACGGCCACGTGCTGTACTACGAGGGCACGCTCACCGACATCACCGAGGCGCACGAGCTTTCACGACAGCTCTCGTACGAGGCCAGCCACGACGCGCTCACCGGCCTCATCAACCGCCGCGAGTTCGAGTTGCGGCTGCAGCGGTCGCTGGAGAGCGCGCTGGCGGATGGCGGCGTGCACGCGTTGTGCTATCTCGATCTCGACAACTTCAAGGTCATCAACGATACCTGCGGCCACATCGCGGGCGACGAAGTCCTGCGGCAGCTCGCGCCGGCACTGCAACAGCACGTCCGCGCCAATGATTCGCTGGCGCGACTCGGCGGCGATGAATTCGGCGTGCTGTTGCAGGACTGCCCGCTCGAACCCGCGGCCAAGGTCGCGCAGGAGCTGCTGCGCACCATCGAGCAGTTTCAGTTCGTGTGGGGCACGAGCTCCTTCTTTCTCGGCGCCAGCATCGGCGTGGTCGCGATCGATGGTGCGCACCGGCGCGTGGCGCAGGTCTTGAGCGCCGCGGATGCCGCCTGCTATACGGCCAAGGACCAGGGCCGCAACCGCGTCTACGTCTATCACGAGGATGACAGCGTGGTGGCGCGCCGCCACGGCGAGATGCAATGGGTGTCGCGCGTCAAGCGCGCGTTGACCGAGCAACGGTTCTTTCTCGAGGCGCAGCCGATCGTTCCAGTTGCGAGCGGCAACACCCGCGTGCACTACGAGCTGCTGGTGCGCCTGCGCGATGAGCACGGCCGCCGCGTGCCACCGGGCGCATTCATGCCGGCGGTCGAGCGCTACAACCTCGCGGCTCGCCTCGACCGCTTCGTGATCGCAGCCGCGTTGCGGTGGCTCAAGCGCAACCTCGCGACATTGCGCGACATCGAGCGCTTTTTCATCAACCTCTCGGGCGACACGCTGGGCGACCGCGAGCTGGCGCAGTTCATCATCCAGGGGATCAGGGAATCCGATGTGCCGCCGGAGCGCATCGGCTTCGAGATCACCGAGACCGCGGCGGTGAGCAATCTGTCGCGAGCGAACCAGCTCATCGGCGAGCTGCGCCGCATCGGTGTGTGCTTCGGTCTCGACGATTTCGGCAGCGGCGTCTCCTCGTTTGCATATCTGAAGGCACTCAATGTCGACTACCTGAAGATCGACGGACTGTTCGTCGCCAATGTCGCGAGCGACCCGGTCGATTACGAGATGGTGAGCGCGATCAATCGCATCGGTCACGTGATGGGCAAGCGCACGGTCGCCGAGTCCGTCGAACAGACCGGCGTGCTGGAGAAACTGCAGGAGATCGGCGTGGACTACGCTCAGGGATACGCGCTGGGGCTGCCGGTGCCGATCGACGAGCTGCTCATCAAGCGTGCCAGGTAACGCCGTGGTGCCAGCGCAATGCGCCGGACAGCCGCGAGCAGAAGGCCGATGAGCGCGAGAAGCCCTAAGCCACCCCCGCCACCGTCATCGCTGCTGCCCGCCGGCGCGGTCGATTGGCTGATCGTGAGCGTGACACTGGCCGTGTTGTTTTGCGATTCGGCATCGTTGCCCGCGACCACCGTGGCGCTACTGATGAACGATCCGTTCTGCGTGCCGCGCACGGACAGGTCGATCCGGCGTGAGGTGTTGCCCGGCAGAGAACCCAGGTCGCAGGTGACCGCGCCGGCGCCCGTCGAGCAACTGCCCGTGGTAGGAATTGCACTGTCGACAGCGATCGCGGCGGGAACGGTGATTGTCACCATCGTCCCATCGACCTGCAGGGAACCCACTGAGCTCACCGTGACAGCAAAACTCACAGCCTGATCGACCTGCGCGCTGACCGAGGAAGGCGCCACGCTCAAGGCGGCGTCGCTGAAAGCGAGTGGGGTGATGCATTGCGCGGCGGCGATGATGGGCTGCATCTGGTCGAGGCTGCACTGTGAAAACTGATTGCTGCCATTCAGTGATGCCGCCATCAGGAAATCCGGCGGCGTGCTCTCACAGGCAGTGCCCGCCTCCGCATCGTGCGGTGCGCCGAAGTTGTGGCCGATTTCGTGTGCGGCCACCAGCACAGCGCTCGTGGAGCTGATCTCGAGGCCGCCCTGGCTCAATGACACGCCGAAGAGCGGGTTGCAGATCGACTCGAGGAACGCGATCCCGACGGTACTGCCCTCCAGATTGCGCCCGGTCATGAGATGCGCCACGCCGGTGCTGCGGATGCCGTTCGCGGTGTTGTTCTTGAATGCGCTCACCTCGTCGATCAAATCGTCCGCGATCGTCGTATCGGTGAACGGGTCGCCTGAAGTGTTGAAGATCCTCACCGATGACACGGTGAGCCGCACGCCCACCTGGTTGCTGAAAATGCCGTCCACACTGTTCATGCGCGCGAGCACCACACCTTGCGGATCGACCGCATGGTCGGTGAAGAACTCGAAGTCCCCGATCACCGCAACCTGCATTTCGCCGGTCGGCACGGCCGCCAGCGCGGCACTTTGACGCAGCTCGGCGACGAGGGACTGGTACGCGGCGAGCGGTGTGCTCGTCTCGTCAGGTTGGCGCACCGCGCAGAAGTTCGCGCCGACGTCGGATTGCGTATCGGAGAGGCGATAGACAACATTGGGTGATTGCGCTCCCAGAGCCGGGGCAAGCATGAAGGCCTCGGCCGATTGCCTGGGCTCGATAACATAGAGCTCGTCGCCGTCCCAGATCATGCCGTGCAATCCGGAGCCCACGCGCGTGAGCCGGACCCACGAGTCGGCGAGACCCTCGATGCGGCCGCGGTACACCGGAAATCGTTGCAGCGCGGCCCGTTGCACGGCCGGCAGCCGGTTCAGCAACCGCTCGTTCGGCTCGAGCTCGAGAGTGAACTGGCGTCCATAGGCCTGGAAAGAAACTGCGGCCTGCTGGCGTCCCGCTGATGCGTTGCTCGCTGTAGCAAGATCCTCGGCGCGGACCGCGATCGATTCGGAATGCAGGATGCGGAAGTCGGCCGCGGATGCGTCGATCCCGCCGGCGAGCAGCGTGAACCAGAAGCTCCAAGTGGACCATCGAATCGCCATGGGCCACCTCCTTGCCACAACCCATCGATTACGAGCTGTATAGCAGCGACGCTTTGCGAGTGCGCGTGAAGCGAATCACAGCAATCGTTGTCGCCTGTTGCCGACAGCTTCGCGATCCGCAGCGGTGGCTGTCAGCCGGCTGCGAGAGCTTGAGACCGTGCTTGGGCGTCGAAGTGCGTCGTCAGACGCAATCCTTGAGGGCGATCGATGGGTCCGGAAGTCGCGCCGGATCGGGCCGGGCACGGTCGGCGATGAGCTTGCGTGCCGCCATGTAGTCCTTCGGGCCGTTGACTGCGTCGAGCGCAATGAGCTCGCCCGCGCGCAGGTAGCAGGCGCTGAAACTCCGCGTCGCCGGATCGCCGCGGAGGATGCAGCGATCGTAGCCCTGCGAGAGACCGACGATCAGCAGCTTCAGGTCGTACTGGTCGGACCAGAACCATGGCACCTTGTCGTGGACCACGGTCTTGCCGAGCATGTTCGCTGCGGCGCTCCTGGCCTGTTCGAACGCGTTGTCCACGGACTCGAGGCGCACGCGCCGTCCGTAACGGCGGCTCGGGTGATTGGTGCAATCGCCGGCCGCGAACACGTCGGGCACGCTCGTGCGGCAGTACTCATCCACGACGATACCGTTGTCGCACGCGATGCCCGCCGCGGCCGCCAGGTTTGTCACCGGCACGATGCCGACGCCGATCACCGCCAGATCAGCGCCAAAGCGCCGGCCATCGCCACAGACCACCTCGCGCACTGCGCCGTCGCCCGCGATTGCCGCGACTGCGGTGTTGCAGTGGAGCTTGACTCCCTGGTTGGCGTGCTCGGCTGCGAAGAAGGCTGACACCTCCGGCGCGATGACACGGTTCATCACGCGGTCCATCATTTCGAGCACGGTGACGTCGAGGCCGAGCTTGACGCAGGTGGCGGCGACCTCGAGCCCGATATACCCACCACCGACCACGACCAGCCGCGCACCCGGGCGGCAGCGCGCGCGGATGGCATCGACCTCGTCAACGGTTCGCAGGTAGAAGACGCCATTGAGATCGACCCCCGGGACTGTGAGCTGGCGTGCCTCGCTGCCAGGACACAGGAGCAGGCGATCGTAGGTGAGTGTGTCGCCCGCTGCGAGCGTCACCCGATGTTCCCGGCAGTCGAGCGCCTGCGCGCGTGCGCCTAAGCGAAGCTCGATGCGGGCCTGCTCGTAGTACGCCACCGACTTGATCAGCGCCCGCTCGAAGGGCAGCTCGCCGGCCAGGAGCTTCTTCGACAAGGGCGGGCGTTGATAGGGGAGATGTGGCTCGGCGCCGATCAGGACGATGCGTCCGTCATACCCCTCGCGGCGTAGCGACTCCGCGCCCTGCGCCCCGGCATGACCGGCCCCGACGATCACCATGGTGTCCGCCAAGCGATGGGCTCCGTTGTGATTCGACGTGGGCTCGCGCCGGCGAGGACGCGCCGTCCGAATCATAGACCAGCCGGTGCGTGGCCGGCCGCACCAATCGGACGCAACGCATGTCCGGACATGCGCTACAGTAGTGCATCGCGGCGCGTCGGGATCGAGGCGGTCGCGCTCAAGTGGCTGTTTGGCGGACCCGGTACGCGGCAGGCACGAAAACTGCACCGGTCTTTCGCAAAGTCAAGCAGGCGAGGACAGAGCTGATGAAACTGATCACAGCAATCATCAAGCCGTTCAAGCTCGACGACGTGCGTGCGGCGCTCTCCGACATCGGGATCTCGGGCATGACGGTGACCGAGGTCAAGGGATTCGGACGGCAGCGCGGACACACCGAGCTCTATCGCGGCGCCGAATACGTAGTCGACTTCGTGCCGAAGACCCGTATCGAGGTCGGGGTGCGCGACGATCTCGTCGATCAGGTCATCGAGGCGATCACCGCGGCAGCGAAGACGGGCAAGGTCGGGGACGGCAAGATTTTCGTCACCGACATCGAGCGGACGCTGCGCATCCGCACCGGGGAAACCGACGACGCGGCGCTTTGACAAGTAGCGACTGATACTGGACGGTGCCAGGTGGGGGGTTTCGGGGTTATTGTCCATTCGACGTGAGAAATTCGCGGCAATAACCCCGAATCCCCCCACCTGGCACCAGTGCGAAGAGGGGGCCAATGAACGATCGACAGCGAACCGCACGAGCTGCGGCGCGTGCGGCCGTGTTTGCATTACTCCCGGCCCTGTCACGGGCCGATACCAATACCTCCATCGATTCCGGCGACACCGCGTGGCTCATCACCGCCACCGCGCTGGTGCTGTTCATGACGCTGCCCGGTCTGGCGCTGTTCTACGCGGGCCTGGTGCGCGCGAAGAACGTGCTGTCGATCCTGATGCAGTGCTTCGTGATCACCTGCGTGGTGTCATTGCTGTGGCTGCTAGCGGGCTACGGGCTAGCGTTCGGCGACGGTGGCGGCGCACAGGCCTGGATCGGCAGTCTCGAGAAGGCGTTTCTCGATGGCGTGGGACGCGATGCTGTTGCCGGGACGATTCCGGAGACCGTGTTCGTCATGTTCCAGCTGACGTTCGCGATCATCACGCCGGCGCTCGTGATCGGCAGCTTCGCCGAACGCATACGATTCAGCGCCGTGCTGTGGTTCACCGGGCTGTGGCTGATGCTCGTGTACGTGCCGATCGCCCACTGGGTTTGGGGCGGCGGCTGGCTGGCAAAGCTCGGCGTGCTCGATTTTGCCGGCGGGATCGTCGTGCATCTCAACGCCGGCGTCGCCGCACTGGTGGCCGCGCTTGTCCTCGGAA
This sequence comes from Steroidobacteraceae bacterium, assembly GCA_036515135.1. Lineage (GTDB taxonomy): Bacteria > Pseudomonadota > Gammaproteobacteria > Steroidobacterales > Steroidobacteraceae > DATBVX01. The sequence continues at coordinate 1,644 of DATBVX010000084.1, read as the reverse complement.
AACGCCGCGGATTCCCGGTCACACCGATGGCGCCTCACAGTCTGCCGCTGGCGGTTGCCGGTGCGGGCATGCTGTGGGTTGGCTGGTTCGGCTTCAACGCGGGCAGTGCCGTGGCCGCGAACGGCTCTGCCGGCATGGCCATGCTGGCCACACACATCGGCGCCTCGGCGGGCGCACTGGCCTGGATGCTGGCGGAATGGTGGCGTTACGGAAAGCCGAGCGTGCTCGGCATCGTGACCGGAATGGTCGCGGGTCTCGGCACGATCACGCCCGCTTCCGGGTTCGTCGGGCCCGTCGGCGCTCTCATCATCGGTGCCGTCGCGGGTACGGCCTGCTTCTTCGCCACGCAATTCCTCAAGCGTCGCCTCGGCATCGACGATTCGCTCGACGTCTCGCCCGTGCACGGCGTGGGTGGGCTCATCGGCACGACACTCACCGGCGTGTTCGTCAGCGCGGCGTTTGGTGGTGCCGGGCTCGCCGAAGGGGTGAGCGTAACCGAACAGGTCGTCCGGCAGCTCATCGGCTGTGGCGCGGCGATCGTCTGGTGTGGCGCCATCACGTTCGTGATCCTGAAGCTCGTTGATCTGCTGGTCGGCCTGCGCGTGGCGGATGATCAGGAGACTGAAGGCCTCGATCTCACGCAGCACGGCGAACGCGGTTACAGCGCCTGAGAGTGGTTAGAATCGCGAGTTGATGGACGACCTTCAGCTCGAAGCCGCCGCCAAGCTCAAGCTCGGCACCTGCCGCCGGCACATATTTCTCTGTGTCGGTGGCAGGTGCGCGCCGCCCGAACGGCAGCAGGAATCCTGGGAGTTTCTCAAGCGCCGCCTGAAGGAGCTGGGGCTGGCGGACGTACCCGGTGGGGCGCTGCGCACTAAAGCCGATTGCCTGCGCATCTGCACGGGTGGGCCGATTGCGGTGGTCTATCCGGAGGGCACGTGGTATCGGGATTGTACGCCCGCCAATCTGGAAACGATCATCCAACGGCATCTGCTCGGTGGGCGGCCGGTTGCCGAGCTCGCCTTCGCGCACAACCCCCTGTAGGGACACTTCGAGGAGTCTGGTGATGCCGAAGGCGATTCGCATCTACGAGCATGGCGGCCCGGAAGTCATGCGCTGGGAGGAAGTCGATCCGGGAGTGCCTGGTCCGGGTGAGGTACTCGTGCGCCATACGGCGGTCGGGCTCAACTTCATCGACGTGTATGACCGCACGGGTCTCTATCCCACGGCGCTGCCCTCGGGGCTCGGACGCGAAGCCGCCGGTGTCGTAGCGGCGTTGGGTCGCAGGGCTCGCGGCTTCAGGGTTGGCGATCGCGTCGCGTACACGTTTCCGTCACCCGGCGCCTACGCCGAAATACGTACCTGTCCGGCGGATCGGCTGGTTCGCATCCCGCCGGGAATCAGCGACAGCCAGGCGGCCGCGATCATGCTCAAGGGACTGACGGCGCATTACCTGTTGCGACGGACCTATCGGGTGAAGCGCGGCGACACGGTGCTGATCCACGCGGCGGCGGGCGGCGTCGGGCTGATCGCCTGTCAATGGGCGCGGCATCTGGGGGCGAAAGTCATCGGCGTGGTGGGCAGCGACGACAAGGCGAGACTTGCCAAGCGTCACGGCTGCAATCACGTGATCGTCACGGCCCG
>DATBVX010000083.1:0-9554 GCA_036515135.1 Steroidobacteraceae bacterium | reverse complement strand
ATCTTTGCTACGACGCCGGCGCCGACGGTTTTGCCGCCCTCGCGGATGGCAAATCGCAGGCCCTCTTCCATCGCAATCGGGCTGATCAGCTCCACCACCATCTTGATGTTGTCCCCGGGCATGACCATCTCGGTCCCCGTGGGCAACTCCACCGCACCGGTCACGTCCGTGGTGCGAAAGTAAAACTGCGGACGATACCCCTTGAAGAACGGCGTATGCCGCCCGCCCTCCTCCTTGGTCAGCACGTACACCTCACACTCAAACTTGGTGTGCGGCGTAATGCTCCCGGGCTTGGCCAATACCTGCCCGCGCTCCACCTCTTCCCGCTTGGTGCCGCGCAACAGCACCCCCACGTTGTCCCCGGCCTGCCCCTCATCCAGGAGCTTCCTGAACATCTCCACCCCAGTGCAGATCGTCTTAGTTGTAGGCTTCAACCCCACGATCTCCACCTCGTCGTTCACCTTCACGATCCCGCGCTCGATGCGCCCCGTCACCACCGTGCCGCGCCCCGAAATCGAGAACACGTCCTCCACCGGCATCAAAAACGCCCCATCCACGGCACGCTTCGGCACCGGCACGTACTTGTCCATCTCCTCCACCAGCTTCAGCACCGACTGAATGCCCAGCTCAGAGTTCTCCCCCTCCAGCGCCTTCAACGCCGACCCCACGATGATCGGCGTCTTGTCCCCGGGAAACTTGTACTGGGTGAGGAGATCTCGCACCTCCAACTCCACCAGCTCCAACAGCTCCGGATCGTCCACCATGTCAGCCTTGTTCATGTACACCAGGATGTACGGCACACCCACCTGCCGCGCGAGCAAGATGTGCTCCCGCGTCTGCGGCATCGGCCCGTCCGCCGCCGAAACCACCAAAATCGCCCCGTCCATCTGCGCCGCACCCGTGATCATGTTCTTCACGTAGTCCGCGTGCCCGGGACAGTCGACGTGCGCGTAGTGCCGGTTCGCGCTCTGGTACTCCACGTGCGCCGTCGCAATCGTGATACCCCGCGCACGCTCCTCCGGCGCCTTGTCAATCTGATCGTAGGCCGTGAACTCCCCGCCAAACTTCTCCGCCAGCACCTTCGTCAGCGCCGCCGTCAAGGTCGTCTTCCCATGATCAACGTGCCCAATCGTCCCCACGTTGACGTGCGGCTTGGTGCGTGCAAATTTCTCTTTGGCCACAACAGATAACCTCGGTAAAGGTTGACGATATTTATTCGACGGTGATCAGTTGACGGTTCGCAGTTGACGGTTGACGGTCAGATGAAAGTCCATACTTTTTTGCTGCCAACCCTCAACTGCCAACCGCCAACTCGGGCTTCGCTGGAGCCCACGACCGGAATCGAACCGGTGACCTCGTCCTTACCAAGGACGTGCTCTACCGACTGAGCTACGTGGGCGTGGGACTCTCCCGCTGCAAGGGCCCCACGCCTTCAGACTGCTGGAGCGGGTGATGGGAATCGAACCCACGTCATCAGCTTGGAAGGCTGAGGTTCTACCATTGAACTACACCCGCAGCCGAGCCTCGCCTCTGACCCCGCCTGCGGCTCATGCCACCCGCTCACTGGTGGAGGGGGTAGGATTCGAACCTACGAAGGCATGAGCCGGCAGATTTACAGTCTGCTCCCGTTGGCCGCTTGGGTACCCCTCCGCGAAAAACGAGCCGCGTATTGTGATTTCGGCGCCACAGCATGTCAACGGGATAGAGGGCCGCATCAGGGCCTGCAGATAGTTGGATTTGCGCGGTTTTTGCCCGACTCCTCTTTCTACGGCCCGATCCGCGGGCTGGCTGCGCCCGCCTCTCCCGGGCCGGCGCCGCGTACGCCTGCTGCAACAGCGGGTTGACGTGCCCCGCCCGCGGCGTGTAGTTAAGACCCGTCGACGAATGAATCCGTAGTGGAGGACGCAGCAATGGCACTCTGGAAGGAACAAACCCCCGGCTCGGGCACGAGCTTTACTCCGAAAGACCCCGCCGCGCGGGAGCCCGAACGGCCTGCCGCAGTGCCGCTAAATCAGGAGCGACGCCCGCGAGAGCGGTCCGAGCCGAAGGAGTCGCTCATTGCGGTCGATCTTACGATCGACGGCAAGATCGAGGGGAGCGGTCATGTCCGCATCGCCGGACGCTTCAAGGGCGATATCAACGTTCAAGGCAATCTGACCATCGATGCTGGCGCGCACGTGACCGGGCAAGTTCGCGCCCACACAGTCACGCTGGGCGGCGAGCTCAACGGAAACATCGAAGCCGCCGCACGCGTCGAGCTGCTCGAAACCGGCGTGCTTTCCGGTGACGTGAAGGCGGGGTCACTCATTGTGGCGGCTGGATCGCGCATGCGCGGCCAGGTCGAATTCGGCTGGGCGGAGCAGGCCGCACGCGTGATCGGGTCGAGCAAGGGAGAAGCTGCGGCTTCATGAACGCCGCGCGCACGGTCGTTCCGGGTAAGACGCGCGCCTGTCCGCATTGCAGGGCGACGATTCTCGACAGTGCAAACGTATGCCCGGCGTGCAACCACCATTTGCGTTTCGACGCCGAGGCACGACGCCGTCCGCAGCGGAGTTATTCGCCGCTGCGGGTCGAGGGCACGATCCGCCACCCTTCCGTGGGCGAGGCGTGGGAGTATTCCATCGTGCTCTCGATCCGGAATGACCGCGGCGAGGAAACGGCGCGCCAGGTTGTCGGCGTGGGCGCACTCAATCCTGCCGACGTGCGTACTTTTACCCTTTCGGTCGAAGTGTCGGCGCCACCTAAGTAAACACCGCCACCTGACGGATGAGCACGGCTGCGCTCACTGCTCGCGCAGTGAGCTGACAGGAAGAGACCGCCGCTCAGATTCCCGACTGCCAGGTGCTCAGGAAGCCGGCATGCTCAATTGCGTCTTCGAGCACCATGCAGGCCTCGCGGGCCTCCGGCTGGGCTCGAAGACTGCGCGCGATCGAGTTGAGAAACGTGCCGATCACCTGCACGTTCGGGTGCCTGGAGTGCAACTCCGTCTCGACGCGGTCGATGAGCTCGAACACGTCCTCCTGATCACAGCGCGGGAAAGTGAGCGTGCCGACCGTCTGTTGCACGGCGGCGAGAGCCTGGTGGATCTCAGTAAGCTCCGAAGCATTCACGCGCTCGAATTTGAACCACTCGCCGGCCGAGATCAAGCCCGAATTCAGCGCGCCGGTGGCTTGCGCGAATAGAGCCCATCGAAGATTGCGGACCAGGTCTTGCCGTCGGCGGAAGTCTCCCACAACTGCCGCACCGTACCGTCCGCACGGGGCGTCCAGGTGATCCGATCGTAAATCGTCAGCTGCCGTTCGGCGTCGAACCGCGCACCCGCGAGCACCATGTCGCCGCCCACGAATTCACCGTCGAGCGAGAGTGCGAGCCCGCTGGTATCGGTCCACGTCTGGTGCCAGCGCTTTCTTGAGGCGTCGTAGAAATTCAGGCTGTTACCGCGGTAACCAGTGGCACCACTCCAGCTCTCGAGCAGTCCGCAGCCGTCGAGGATTCGCTCTATACGGTTGACACCCGCCGCTTTGCCGTTCTCCGTGACGTCCCAGTCGCCGATCCAGAAATCAAACTGCCGGTGCTGCGGCGCGGCGCATGATGGGCTTAGGGGTGGACTTGTCTGCTCCGCACCGGTCGCGATCATCATGACTCCGACCAACGACGCGGCGGTGATCGTCACGCGGACTTTCTGCATTGCCCTAGGCTCCCCTTTTCTACGAGGATCGTCGTAGACGAGCCCGAGGTCAAGCCACGCGGCCCGGTCGGGCGCCGCGGCGATGCGGTTTGACGCGCCTCAGCCGCCCTTCTTCTTGATCAGGCTGATGAGCCAGAGCAACGCACATGCACCCACGACCGCTGTGACGAGCGCGCCGATCAGGCCGCCAGCGGTCAACCCCAGCAGGTTGAACAGCCAGCCGCCGAGGAACGCACCGACAACGCCGACAATGAGATTGCCGACCAGCCCCATGCCGCCACCCTTCATCAGGTTATTGGCGATCCAGCCGGCGAGTAGTCCGATGACGAGAAAGCCGATCAATCCGGGCGCATTCATGCTGCCCTCCCGCTTTTTTTAGTTAGTAGATGATCGCGGCGGCTCGTGGCTGCTCCGCCGACACCGGTGTCGCGCCCGGCGCGGTCTGAGCTGTCGGCCGTACGCGGAACGCAATTGGAATGAGATGCCCGTCCTCATCCTTGGCAAATGGCAAACCGTTCACGGCCGCTTTCGTGCCGGCGCACAGTTCGAGAGGCGGCAGTCGAGGCAGTTTCGGATCGGGCCGGGGAATTTCCACCACGACTTCGGTGATTCCCGCATCGATGGCGCTGCCGATGCGCAGGATGAGTGTGCGCAGCTCGTCCGACATGGCGTCGTACAGCGTGGCGTCGCGCTTCAGGTGATAGGTGGCGAGATAGCGGGCGATACCCGAAGCCTTCTTGAGCTCCGCGTTGACGAGCTGGTCTTCGTCGACGAGGTTCAGGATCGGGTCGGTGGAGAGGTAGTCGAGCAGCTCCGTGGGCAGCGCCGGCTCGTCAACCTTGATGGTGGCCGTGTGCACGGTCAGCTTCGCACCCTCGCGCTCCACGGCGATATCGGTGAGTGGCAATTCAAACGAGAGTTTCCCCGGCCAGGCCACGAACATCTGCGGATCGACGCCCGTCACCTTCGGGCAGGCCTTGTACCATACGGCGATCTGCCGCTCGTGCTCGATGATGGCCTGCGTCTTGAGCTGGGTGACGATGACGGTGATGGGATCCGGGGGCGCCGGTTCACGAGTGAGTCGCACGCCAATCCATGCGCCGGCTGCCAGCGCGAGCACCCCGAGCAGGAGATATCTCATCGGCATCCTTCGGTCGGTGGCGCAGCTTCCCATGCGCTCGGGGCAAGTTCAACTTGGGCGGATCATTCGATCAGCCACGCCGCGGTGAAGATGCCGATCATCGCGAACGTCAGTGCCAGCTTGAACAGAGTGCCGAGAAGCAGGCCCAGCCAGGCCGCAAATCCCACGCGTGTTGCGTGTTGAGCTTTGCCTGTCGCCAGCAGCTCGCCGCCCACTGCACCGGCGAACGAGCCGAACAACACGCCGAATGGTCCCATGAAGAGACCGATCAAGGTGCCGACCGCAGCGCCCACGACGGCGGCGCGGCTCGCACCGGCACGCTTTGCACCGAGACTCACTGCCAGAAAGTCGACCAGCAGCGCAAAGATCGTCAGCAGCCCGAGAACGATCAGCGTTGACCGACCTACCCTGCTGAATTCTCCGGCATAGGCGGCAAGCACCATTCCGGCGAACACCAACGGCACGCCGGGAAGGGCGGGAAGGAATGTGCCAACGAGTCCGACCAGCACCAGGACCGCGGCAATTCCGTACAGAACCTCCGGAGAAAGCTGCACCTCGAGCTCTGCCCGGGCCCTTTACTTGCCTTTCTCGTAAGTGCCCATCAGCTGAGCCTCCGCAAGTACGTGGCCCTTCATGGCATCGAGGAGCCGCGCCTTCGTCGGCTTCTTCAGGTCAGGCAGCACCGCGTCGAGCGCGTAGAGCTTGTGAAAGTAGCGATGCCGTCCAATCGGCGGGCATGGTCCGCCGTAACCCGTGCGCTTCCAGTCGTTGACGCCCGGAAGCGCACCTTTGGGCACGCCGTTCTTCTTTTCGTCCTCAGGCAGACCGGGAGTAGTCGGAGGGATGTTGTACAGCACCCAATGCACCCAGGTCAGCTTAGGTGCCTTCGGATCCGGCGCATCGGGGTCATCGACGATCAACACCAGACTCTTCATCCCGGCAGGCGCGCCGTTGAAGCTGAGCGGCGGCGAGATGTCGGCGCCTTCGCAAGTGTATTGCCGCGGAATTGACCCATTGGATGAGAACGCGGTCGAGGTGATGACGAGTGTCATGGCAGCGAGCTCCGTCAGCATGTGAGCATCCCGCTAAGACTATCGCGGGCCCGGCTGGTTTTCCCAGCGCGCAAGAATGGCGTCGTAACGGTCGGCCTGTTTCTCCCAACGTGTGAGCAGCGCCTCCATGCGCTGCATCTGCTGCTCGCTGCGCTCGAGTTGCCGTGCCGAAGTCTCGAGCTGCTCCGCATAGAGTGCGGCCTGCTCGCGATACGCAGCCTCGTCCTGGTCCAGTACCGCTTTGACGACGTTGATCTCAGGCTCTCGCTCGCAACCGACCAGGAATGGCAGCACAAGCAACATGGAGGCATACGAGGGAAGCGACATCCGCCGCGTGTTCATGGCCGGGCTCCGGACTCGATGGCGGTCGCTGTCCAGCGACTCAGCGCAATCGACCTCGCGTCAAGGAGTTCCAGCTTGCGCCCGTCGATCCTCCAGGACGCCGTCTCTTCCAGTGCCTTGATCAGCGCCGTCTCCGAAATGCCCTCGGGACAAGCCATGCGCGTCGTTGCGAGTGGCTCCACGTGCAGCTGGTTGCCGTTGAGCTGGTAGCCGCCAAAGAACCGATTGCAGCCCGCGAATCCCTGCGCACGATGCTCCTTTGACGAGAAGGTGAGTGTCGGTGCGCCACCCGATCCGGATGCGGCCGCCGCTCCATCCAGCTCGATCAACGTCCATTCCACGTTTTCGAGCTCGGATAGCGCGGGATCACCAGTCATTGCGCCGCGCTCCGGCGCGCAGGCGACGATTACGCTCTTGGCCAGCAAGAGACTTAAGAGCAGTTGCAGTGGCTTCATATGATTTCACGCTCCCAAGCGCCAGACCTCGCTCGACAAGGTCGGCAGCATCGCGAGCACCCTGTCAGCTGCCGGATCATCAAAACAAAGTCGTTGCCCGTTGGTCTTTCCTGGCCGCGGCCTGCGCGCTCTTCTCCTCAGTCGGCGGGTTCCACGCTGATGGCGACCGCCTCGGTGTAGGTCAACTCGACCTCGTCACCCTTCTTCAATTTCTTGATGAATGCCTGCGCGTCAGGGTCCTGCACCGCAATCGTTCTCAGCATTCCATACGGACCGGTGAAGCTGACGGAATTCGATTTCGCATCGACCGACTCGATGATGACTGTAGCCTTCACTTGACGGCCGACGATGCCGCCAGGACGCTCGCCCGGCTCGGCGCGAGCGGCACCGACATCTTCCCGCACGCCCTTGACGCCCTCGCCGGGCTTCTTGAACTCTGCCGCCATGGCAGCGTAGTAGGAGACCACGACCTCATCGCCGACCTTGACCTGCGGAAGGTTGCGAACCTCCGGACCGACTTCGAGCGTAGCTGCATTACCCTCGGGACCGCGAATGGTCACGAGGCGGTTGGCGAGATCGATCGCTTCGACCGTTGCCGTGACTTGCACCGCATCTTCGACCTCGACCGGCTTCGGCGGTTCGCGAGTGCAGGCGGCGAGTGGCAGGACGATCGCAATCAGTGCCGTTACACGAGGAAATATCCCCATACTTTTCATTAGTTAGCTCCTGTGACGATACGCCGAAGCGATGAGTTGACGTGACGAGGGCAGCGCAAACGCAATCAATCATGATCGCGGGTTGACCCCACAGACGTGATGATCGCATGGGCTTGATCGCAATTCACTGTCGTATCAGTGCGGCGTAGCTCGCCGTGTCGATGTTCGAGCCACACACGATCAGCGCTACACGTCGGCCGGCGAGCTTGCCGCGTAACGGGCCCAGGAGCGCCGCCATGGCCGCTGCGCCTGCCGGCTCCACTGCCAGCTTGCACTCGCGTTGCATGAGACGCATGGCCTGGCGCAGCTCGTCGTCACTCACCCGGACGAGCTCATCCACATTGCGCCGGCACAGCTCGAACGTGATCGGCAGCGCGTACGGCGCGCCGAGGCTGTCGGCAATCGTCGCGACACGCTCGATGGAGCACGGCTCGCCCGCAGCAAAGCTGCGATGCATCGAGTCCGCGCCTTCCGGCTCAACACCAAAAACCACGCACCTGGGTTGCAGCAGCTTGACGGCTGATGCGACACCGGCGCACAGACCGCCGCCACCGATCGGTACGATCACTGCGTCGAGCGCCGTCACCTGTTGACAGAGCTCGAGACCGAGTGTGGCCGTACCGGTTGCAGTAACCACACCCTCGAACGGATGAATCAGCGTGCGCCCCTCCTGTCGCTCGATCTCGGCGGCGCGCGTGAACCCGGCGTGCGCGTCGGCGGCAAACTCGATCTCACCGCCAAATTTCTCGCACAGCTCGACGCGAAACGGGTTCGCGGTCTTGATCATCACCAGCCTCGCGTGAACCCCGAGCTCGCGAGCGGCATACGCAACCGCGATCGCGTGATTGCCGGCGCTGATAGCGGTGACGCCGTGCTGGCGCTGCGCGGGCGTGAGTCGAAGCATGTTGAGAAGCGCGGCGCGTGCCTTGAAGCTGCCGCTGCGTTGAAAGAGCTCGAGCTTGAGAAACACCCGCGTGCCCGGCCCGACCCGTTCGCTGAGCGCAGGACCCTCCCATTCGTACACCGGCGTGGTGACGATTCGCTGGCCCAAGGCGTGCCGGGCGGCAGTGATGTCCTCGAGAGTCAGCGCTGTTACCGCGGCCATCATCAGTTCTCGTACGCGGCAGGGTCGTTCACTTGCACATCGGTGATGATGTAGGCGGACACATCTGCTCCTTCTTCGGGGGTACGGCGGCCAGTAGCGGGATTTTGACAGTACGAGGTCCGCGCTGTTTGGAATCTGTCCGGAATGACACAGCCCATTGGACATATCGCGTTGCAACACAAGTCTGCGACGTCCGGCCGTTTGCGCCGAGTGCCCGGCAAGGCATAATCGCCGGGCATTTCGCACACAATAACAATATCGGGGATCGCGAATGGAGCGGCGACTGCACACGCGGCATCGCGCCAAGACCACGGTCTACATCACCTTCCCGGGTAAGCGCGGTCGCATCTGCAAGGCGCGCAACCTGAGCGCCAATGGCGTGTTCATCGAAACCGAGAACTTTGGGCTGCGCAAGGGACAGACCGTCGAGCTCGCCTTCGCCATCAATCTGGGAATCGTTACCAAAATTCATCGCCGTACCGCAGTCGTCGCCCACGTTTCGCGGGGCGGCACCGGGTTGATGATGGAGAATTACGGTGGGCGGTGATCGCGTGCGGTTGCAGACTACCCTCGCCTTGATTGCGGTGCTGTCCGCAGCCGCGACGCCAGCCGCCGATGACGTGTTCCGCTGTGGCAGCAAGCTGGTCGATACGTCGATGTCGATGGAGCAAGTGGCAGCACGGTGTGGCGAGCCCACGCAGCGCAGCGTGGAAGAAGTGCCCCAGTACACCCGTCGCGCCAACGGCAGCACGTACGTATCGGGCACGGTCGTTGTCGAAACCTGGACGTACGATCGCGGCTCGTCGAGTTTTCCGGCCGTACTGCGCTTCGAGAGTGGCAAGCTCGTCAGCATCGAGATCGTGCGCCGCTAGGAACCGGATCGATTCGGCAATGGCCGATCGGCGCCATGGAGGTAAGCTGCGGCGTAGGGGCACCGATGCGAACGCAACCGGCCAGGGCACTCATTGCGACATTGGCGCTGCTCGTCTGCGGCTGCAGCGGCGGCGATTCTGAATCCCCGCCTTCGTCACCGCCACCCGCCCCCGCGATCCAGT
>DATBVX010000082.1:0-2634 GCA_036515135.1 Steroidobacteraceae bacterium | reverse complement strand
CGTGTCGTAGAACTGCCGCATCCTATCCTTGTAACTGCCAGAAGTGATCGAGCACCGCTACCCGACTGAGGCCCGGACGAGCGGCGTGCCGCAACGCGCCGTGCACGTAATCGGTCGCGGCCTCGCACGCGGCGAGCAACGGCATGCCCAGGCACAGGTTGGCCGCGATCGCCGAGGCGAGGGTGCAGCCGGTGCCATGGCCTTCGACGTCAAGACGGTCGTGGGCGAATGCGGCCGGTTTCTGGCCGTCGGAATAGCGATCGACCATCTCGGCTGTGCCCTGCAAGTGGCCGCCCTTCAGCAGCATCGCACGCGCACCTAGCGCCAGCAGTTCGACCAGGGCAGCATCCGCGGCCGCATCGTCGTCGATGGGATGGCCGAGCAGCAACTCAGCCTCGGGAATGTTCGGCGTGAGGATCGTCGCCAGTGGCAGCAGCCGCGCGCGCAACGCGTCGAGCGCATCGGCTTCCAGCAGCCGCGCGCCGCTGGTCGCCACCATGACCGGGTCGAGCACGATGTGCGATGGCTTGTGGTGCTCCAGCGCAGCGGCAACCGCGCAGATCACTTCGGTGTTGGCAAGCATGCCGAGCTTGACCGCACCGATGCGGAAATCGTCGAAGCAGGCGTCGATCTGCGCGCGCAGGAAGGCCACCGACGGCACGTGCACGGCCGTCACGCCACGCGTGTGCTGCGCGGTGAGCGCGGCAATCGCGCACAAGCCGTGCACGCCGTGCGCGGCGAAGGTTTTGAGATCGGCCTGGATGCCGGCGCCGCCGCCGGAGTCGGAGCCAGCGATGGTGAGGGCGCTGAGGGGGCGGTCTTGCCGTGGGGACACCGACTCTCCCAAATCAGCGCAGTGTAACGTCACCGGCCGCTGTCTTGAACTTGTTCGTGCGATGCGGGTGCCCCTTCACGTCAACCAGGCGTAGAGGCATCAGCCTTGCGGTTTTGAATCCATTTGCCTCGAGTGCCGCCCTGCCATCCAGGTACGCGAGATGTTCCTCGTCCGACATGAGGATTGCGACCACCGTATGGTCGGTCTCGAAGGCGACACGGGTGATTCGGCCCTTAAGCGACACCTTTTTGGCGAGATCATAGCTCGACCGGTTGGGGTCGAATGTCGCATCGGGCGAGCGCTTGATCTGTGCCGGGTCGGGCGCAAGCATGACGCCGCCGATCTTCCACGCGCCCTTTTCGACGGCAAAGTCGACCCACATCGTCTGGCGCACCGTCTGGCCGTGCTGGGGATGTCCCGGCATGTCTATTTTCAGATCCGCCAGCAATGCGAGCGCGGCGGCCTCCACGTCTATCGCCGCACTTTCGACCGAATAGATGAGCGGCACCAAAAGGCGCATCTCCTCGAGCGCCTTCTCGCGAGCTTGCGAATTGGGTTTCCCTTGGGGCGCTCCCCTCTCGCGATACTCGTCGGTACGCAGCGCGAGGGCGGGCTCCAGGTTGTCGGCCCTGGCCGACTTGACGGCGGTGTTATACGCGTCAAAAACGGCAGTCAGGGTTTCGGCGTCGGCAGCAATGGGCTCGCTGAAGTCGATCACCACCAGTGGAAGATGACTGGGACGGAAATCCCAATCGCCAGTGAAATACTTGATATGCACTCGCTTCCCGGTTTCCGAATGGGACCAATCGGAGTATCCGCCGCGAAAGTCCACCCCGGGCAGTTTCGCTAAAACGTGGGCGCCCGCTCCCAGGTCCTTCAGCGCCGTGATGTAAAAATCGCTCGCCTCTTTCAGATCCTCCTCCGCAACGATAAAGCTGGCAAAGCGCCGCTCTCCCTCATTCACGCTGACAACAACGCAGACCACGTTGCGCGCTTTCGGAAACACCGGAATCCAGCGGGGAAGAATGTTGTCGCAGGGCGCCATCCGGAGCGGGCCGGTTAGCTTCTGTTCCTCGCTTAGCACCCGGGACAACAGGAAATATCCTTGTGCGCCCGTGCTCCGATCGGTCACGCGACGGATTGAAGACGAGCCACGCAGGATGTCAAACTCGAGATCCGGGTTGACTTTCGTCGCCGCGATTGTGGCAAGGTCTTCACCCGTCAGCCAGTGCTGCCCCCCAAGAAACCTGTGTGTGAGCAAGAGGGCCGCCGCCACCGCAATGGTAACAAGAATGTTTCGTATATTTTGAGCATGTCGGCGGCTGCGTTGCCGCTGGTGACGGACCGCAATCGGAGCAAGAATTTTTCGCATGTTTTGTGCCCTGATATCAACGATAGCCGTACACCCGGGGACAGGAAAATTTATCCCGGTCGACATGATGACAAATACTGCACCCGATGAACCCGTTCCGGCAAACACAAACGCGCGGGAAGACCAGCCGCTCTCATTGTGGACCGCTTCAGGCGATGGCGGGAAGCAATGCCGTGTCTTCGCCCCAAACCCGCCGCGCGGTCTCCACCACCAGTCTGAGCTTTCGTTCCTGGTCTGCCGGGGTGATGGCGTTTCCCATCACCGAGTTGGAAAAGCCGCATTGCGGGCTGACCGCCAAACGCTCCAGGGGCACGAAGCGGCTCGCTTCGCGGATGCGGCTTGCGAGCTCGTCGATCGGCTCAAGGCGAGGACGCTTGGTGGTGATGAGCCCTAGCACCACCCACTTGTCTTCGGGCACTTCCTTGAG
>DATBVX010000081.1:0-16990 GCA_036515135.1 Steroidobacteraceae bacterium | reverse complement strand
CATCCGAACGGACTTGGGAACAGTCACGACATCGTCGGCCGGTATTACATGGACCACGCGCGAGCAATTTTCGGCAAGGTGAGATTGGTGGTGCCGCTGGCCGCGTCAATGCTTCTGGGCGCCCCGTTGCCCGACGGCAAGATTCAAATCGCGATTGGTCTCTCGGACGAGGCGCAGCGGCGCGACCGAACCCTCAACTGCCACCTCACACTCGAGCCACAGATGTCGGAACTCGCTCAACAGGCGTATGAGCATTCTGCGAATGTAGTAAAGGTATTGGCGCGCAAAGGTTATGCCGGCCGCCGTTCCGACCTCTTTCGACGCGACATTCCGAAGATTGGTGAGTTGATCTACATCCTGACGCCCAAGGAAGTCATGCCGCACTGGATGTACAGGTGTTACGCAAAGCTGCAGGCGCTGAGTCACAGGATTAGAAAGGTCTACGAGCTTACGGTGATCAACTTTTGTGAGCAGGTTCCGCGACCCGAGAGTCGCGTATATCTGGGCGATTCGCGCGACCGCCTTGATATGCACTCCCTGGTGCTCGACTGGAAGGTCGACGCTGAAGAGACAGAGTCGGTGATCCGGCTTCAACAGCTGCTCGCAAAGCGTCTGGCCAGGCTGGGCATCGGAAACCTGCACGGAATCGAGCCGGGCACGTCGCCATCCTATACGGACGCCTCGCATCACATGGGCACGACCCGCATGAGCGATGATCCGCGCCGAGGTGTCGTCGACCGCGACTGCAGGGTTCACGAGGTCGCGAATCTGTATATTGCGGGAAGCTCCGTGTTTCCGACGGCTGGCTCCGCGAGTCCGACGCTTACAATCGTGGCCCTGGCAATCCGCCTTGCTGATTACATCAAGCGGGCTTATTGAGCGGAATGGATCGGTCAGTCCGCTTGCACTGCAAGACCGAAGCAGGATTCCATCATCGCACCTGAAACTCTCAGCCAGCCCATGAGTCGCTCAAAGGCAATGGCGCTCGCTGTTGTAGGGCTGTCCTTCCCTTTTCGCGGCGGCATCGCTCACTACTCGACATTGCTGGTCAGGAGTCTGCGTCGCCGGTATCCGGTCGAATTCATTACATTCCGCCGCCAGTATCCGGAGCTTCTCTTCCCCGGAAAAACACAGTACGACGAAAGCTCAAATCCCATCGTGGAAGCGAATGACCCGTTGATCGATTCTATCGGTCCGTTGTCGTGGTGGCGCACGGCGCGACGGTTGCAGCAGCTCAGTCCGGATCTCATCGTCTTCAACTGGTGGCACCCGTTCTTCGGACTCGCCTATGGGGCAATCGTGCAGTTGTTGCCCCGCGTGCTACGCAGCAGAGTATGTTTTCTTTGCCACAACGTTTTTCCGCACGAGCGGACCCTGCCCGAACGGCTGCTGTGCGGGTTCGCGTTCCGTCACGTGAGCCGGTTCATCGTTCATTCTGAAGAGGACAAACAAAAACTCCTCGGCCTGAAGCCCGGCGCCCAGGCGCTGCGCAACTGTCATCCCGTCTATTCGCAGTTCTCCCAGACGCAGGCAGTCGA
The DNA here is from genome assembly GCA_036515135.1 of Steroidobacteraceae bacterium. Lineage (GTDB taxonomy): Bacteria > Pseudomonadota > Gammaproteobacteria > Steroidobacterales > Steroidobacteraceae > DATBVX01. The sequence continues at coordinate 15,452 of DATBVX010000081.1, read as the reverse complement.
CAAGCTGGCCGCGCGCGAGCGGCTGGGTCTGCCACGCGATCGCAACGTGGTGCTGTTTTTCGGTCTCATCCGTCCCTACAAGGGGCTCAACCATCTGATTGCGGCGATGCCGGAGGTGCTGCGCGAGGTCGATTGCGGCCTGCTTGTCGCCGGCGAGTTCTACGACGACAAGGCAAAGTACACCTCTCTCGTCGAGCATCTGGACCTCGGGCTCCGCGTGCGCATCGAGGACAAGTACATACCGAACGAAGACGTCCATCTGTACTTCGAGGCCGCCGACGTCGTCGTCTTGCCCTATGTCGAGGCGAGCCAGAGCGGCATCGTTCCGATTGCCTATGCGTTTAACACGCCGGTAATCTCGACCCGTGTCGGAGGTCTTCCGGAAGCAGTGATGGAGGGCAAGACGGGCTTCCTCGTCGACGCCGGCAATTCCGCGCAGCTCGCGGAGGCGATCGTACGTTATTACAAGGGTGACTATGAGCCGCAGTTCCGCGCCGGCATCGCGCAACACATCGACCAATTCGGCTCTGACGAGGAAATCAGACACATCGAGCTCTTCATGCAGTCGGTCCGAGGCGCGAAGTGACGCATACCGCGCCGCAATCGGCTCAGGTCGAAGTGAGCGTCATAGTCCCGAGTTTTCGCAGCCGCGCGACGATCGCGGCGACGCTCGAATCGATTCTGCGCCAGGACTTTGCGGGCTCCATGGAAATTCTGGTGGCAGATTCCTCCGACGACGGCACCGCGGATTGGATCGTCCGGCATTTCCCTCGTGTAACGGTTCATCATTCGAGCAGCCGCCTGCTTGCGGGCGCCGCCCGCAACATGGGCGCGCAAGAGAGCAGGGGGCGACTGTTGGCTTTCATCGATGCCGATGCGGAGGCGTCGCCGGACTGGCTGGCGACGCTGCACAGGAGGCTTTGCGGCGATCCGGGGGTCGTGATGGTGGGAGCGGCCATCGCCAATGCCAATCGGGAGAATGCAAATGCCCGCGCACTCTACTGGCTCGAGTTCTCCGAATTCCTTCCCAATCAGCCGTCCGGATTTCGCACAGTACTCTCAAGCTCCAATCTCCTGATCCGCCGGGAGGATTTTTTCGCGGTCAAGGGCTTCAACACCGACTTCGGGATGTCGGAAGACTTGGTTCTCTCGGTGTCGGTTGGCCGTGGCTTGTTTCTCGACACCGGCACGAAGATTTTTCACACGCACCGCACCGACTCGGCGCATGTGAAAGAGCATCTCTACCGTCTCGGCTTCTGGAGCGGGCGATTTCGCCAGACATTCAGCGTGCGCGGCAGTGGTCTAGTCAGGCTGCCCTTGCTGAGCTTTGGACTGACGCCCTATCGTTTCTGGCACATTTTCCGCCGGATCTGGAAATCCGAGCCGCAGCGGCTCGCGGTATTGGCCGGCGTGCCGAGGCTCCTCGCTGGACTCTGGGCCTGGAATCGGGGTTTCTACAGCGGCATTCGGCACAAACCTGCTGCCTCACCCCAGCACGCCGCTCCACGTCTGGCGCCTCTGCAATCAGCAAGAGTGCCGCGACGCGGGGTTGATATACCGGCCAGTGGAACGCGGCGCCTTTCTGTCTGTTACGCGGCGCCGGGCCAGAGGTTGCTTGCTACCGCGGGGTCAACCCGAAACGTTTTGTCCGTGGCAGAGGCGATGAGCCAGTGGGCGGACGTCACCGTGGCATTCAGGAGCATCGCTGAACAGGTCGAGGCACGCGATTTCCGGATTCTTGCCATTGAGGACGCGCGCGATCCGGCGGCGCTGGGCACGCGCGACGATGTGGCGGTGCGCGGCCTTAATCCGCTCAGTCATATCGCGTATCTGCGAACCCTGCGGCGCTTTGCCGGGAGTGCGGCGAGCGATTACGACCTCGTCTTCGAAAAGGGCTGGCGATTCTCGGGCTATCTGGCCCGCGAAGTCACGCGGCAAGGCGTTGCGAGTGCTCTGATCGAGAATGACGTTCGCTACTGGAATGAACCCGTCAGGGACCTCAGGTCGCTGGTGCGTTTCGCGGCCCAGCGAGCCACGCAGTTCGTCGCCGAGCGGTGCTCGCGGCGGGTACCGCTCGTCATCGTCGAAACAGATGAGCTGAAGGATGTGCTCATCGCCTTGCGCGGCATTGCGCCCGAGCGAATCGAGGTTGTAGGGCTTGGGGTCGATCACGCGCTCTTTCACCCGCTGGACCAGGCGCGGGCTCGAAGCTCCGTCGGCATCGATCCCAATGCAGTTGTCTTGCTCTACGTAGGCGGCCTGGACATTTACCATGACCTCGGTCCCCTGATCGAGGCGATGGGCCGCCAACCACAGCTCGCGTTGGAGTTGCACGTGGTCGGTGACGGCGAAATGCGGCGGCAATACGAAGAAGGCGCGCGGCGCCTGCGTTTGCGTGCCAGGTTTCACGGCCAGGCGGCGCATCGAGATGTTCCGAACTTCATCGCTGCTTCGGATCTCTGTCTGGCGCCCTACCAGCCGAGCCGCTTTTACGCCGGCAAGATCACCTTCTCGACACTGAAGATTCCCGAATACATGGCCTGTGAACGGCCAGTCGCCAGCGTACCTCATGGCCATATCGCGCAGTTGATTGAGCACGAGGCGACCGGATTCCTGCTGGCCAATGAGGTCGACGCTTGGACGACGTTCCTTCTTGAAATGCCCGCGCGCGATCGGCTTGCAGAGATGGGCCGGCGCGCAGCTAGACGTGTCGCATCTTTGAGTTGGGACGAAACTGCGGCGCGCTATCTCGAACTCGGCTCGCGGCTCGTAGTGCATCGCTGAAGCGGTCTGCCAGCTTATTGTGATTTCACATAACTGCGAGCCAGCGAGATGCAACAATGCAACACGGCGGCCAACGCAAAAAATTCATGCGGACCTGGCACAGGCCGCGACACGTCTTCGCAAACCTGCAAGCCTGAAAAACTCGTGACATCAGGTGGTTAGTTAATCAACCGCGAGTGGGATCGAGGTTCACGAAGCGCTGACAGATGCCCGAAAGTGTGATGGATATTCCACTGCATGAACCACATAATGCCCGGCGTCATCCATTTGTGAAATGACGCTCGCGATTGGGTAGTTGACACAACAACACGCGACGGGAGCCGAACGGCGCAGCGCTTGTCGCGGCTGGCTCCAGAAAGCGGGGGAAGATTGATGGCGCCCATATTTCGGTCCAAGAGTTTTGTGTTCGCGTTGCTGGTGGGGCTGCAGATCCTATTGCCCGCCGCCATTGCGGTGACGAACCTGCGCGTGATCGTCGACCTTCTGCATGCGCGGTGGACAGAGCCATTCCTTGTTCTCTCGATACTCGTCGGTGTGCTGTGTCTGCTGCTGCCGCGCCCGCCGCGAGAGGGGGGGCTGCTGCTGGCCGACAATCCGCAGCCGCTCGCGATACGGATCATCCTGTGGTGGTTCGCGGTCCTCGCGATCCTGTTGGCGATCGGCTATGCAAGCAAATACTCGGACCACTTCTCGCGCCGCGTTCTCCTCACCTGGGCGTTTACAACACCAGGACTGATTATCGTCGCCGCGGTGGCGCTCAACGAGCTGATCCGCAGGCTGCTGCGCGATCCGCTCAACACGCGCACCGCCATATTCGCGGGGTTCACGCCAGTCAGCCGCTCTCTGGCGGATCGCATCGCCCATTCGCCGGATGCCGGCTTCACGATTCAGGGCTTTTTCGACGACCGTAATCCCGAGCGTCTTGGGGAGAATGCCGAAGGACGCATTCTTGGGGATCTCTCGCAGATCGTCGCCTACGTCAAGGTGATGCGGACCGACGTGATATTCGTCGCTCTGCCGGTACGCCATGTTCATCGCGTCATCCGCATGATCGAGAGCCTGCGAGACACGACCGCATCCATCTACTACGTTCCCGATGTCTTCGTCTTTGACCTTATCCAGGCGCGCAGCGCCGAACTGCTCGGCATTCCGATCGTCGCCGTCTGTGAATCGCCCATGTACGGCTACCGCGGCCTGGTCAAGCGCGGGACGGATATCATCTTCACGTCCCTGATCCTGGCGATGGCCGCCCCCTTCATGCTGTTCATTGCGGCGCTCATTGGGCTGACCTCGCGCGGACCCGTGATATACCCACAACGACGCTACGGGCTCGACGGTGAGGAGATCACGGTTTACAAGTTTCGCACGATGACCGTGACTGAAGAGAGCGCGACGATTGTCCAGGCCCGGCCGGGTGATCCGCGCATCACACCGGTCGGGCGCTTCCTGCGGCGTTATTCGCTCGATGAGCTGCCGCAGCTCATCAACGTGCTACAAGGACGGATGAGCCTGGTGGGGCCGCGTCCACACGCTGTCGCCCACAACGAGGAGTATCGGCGCTTGATCAGCGGCTACATGCGCCGTCACAAAGTGCTGCCGGGAATCACCGGTCTTGCCCAGGTCAACGGCTTTCGTGGTGCCACGGCAAACGTCGAGGACATGCAGGCGCGTGTGAACTACGACCTCGATTACCTGCGGCGATGGTCACCGATGCTGGACCTTGAGATCCTGTTCCGGACAGTCATTACGGTTCTTCGCCACCAGAACGCCTACTGATTGGATGCGGCGGCTCGCAAGCGGGGATCGTTGAGTAGGGCGGCTGTGCGGCTAAATACCGTATCAGCGAGCGCTTGGGATCGGCTTCTCAGGTCTGTGACGTCCCCGATCGCCGCGGCAGCCAATTCCTCCAGGCGTTGCGCTTGAGAACCGGCGGCGAACTCATCCAACCAGAGCAACCGCTGCGCCACGCCCAGGGCATCGAACAGGGCTTCGAACTTGCCGTTGTAGGCCAGTCCGACAATCGGCACTCCCATGCTCGCGGCGAGAATCAGCGGACGCATGCGCGCAGACACCATCAGCATCAGTTGCCCGGCCACCGCCTTGTAGAGACAGGGATCGTCAATGAGTACGAGACGCGTGGTCAGGTCGCGCAGCTCTGCCCGAAGTTTCCGGCAAACGACGGCGTCGCCTTCGTGTTTCACATTGTATGTGGGCATGAGCAGGACAGCCGCGTCGTGACGGTGAGCCAATGTGCGCAGTGCGCTCGCGATCTGGGTGAGCATTCGCGCCATCTCGGCATGTCCCGGTGCCCGATCGACGCCTCTTCTCGAGCGGATACGGTGAGGCACGAAGCCGCCAAGGCGGTGGAACCAATGTCGCAACGCGACGCCGATGATCGGACGACCAGCCTTCAGCCCGAGTGAGCGGAGGAGCGCCTCGCCCGCACCCGGAGGAGCAGGTTGAAGCATGAAGGCAGGGTCCGGGACGACCTCGATCGGCTTGGGCGTGCAGGAAGCGAGTGCGCGTCGCGCAAATTCGTCGCGCACCGAGACGGATCGAAGGTGTGCGCAGGCGAGGCGCGCGAATAGCCGACTGTCGGCGTGATCGAGGGGCCCAGCCCCCACACAATGGCCGACGATGTTGTTATTGAGCAGCCTGAGGGTTGCGAGCCGCAAAGCCCAATACGGGATCTTGGCGCGGCTGACATCGTCCTGAAACAGGCCTTCGCCCCCGACGATGATCAAATCGCTGGCTCGCGCTGTCTGCACCAGCTGCTCGAGGCCACGAGGGCCTCTGGGAATAACCTTTACGCCCTCCGGCAGTCGGGGTCCGCTGGTATGGCCGGAGACGATCGTGAGCTCCGCACGAGGATCCGTCGCCCCGAGACACTGACAGAGAGCGGTGAGAGCTGCGGTGTCGCCGAGGTTGAAGTCGGAATCGCCGCCCAGGATTAACACGCGGATCATCGATGATAACTATCTCGCGAAGATCGGCTGTCATTCGACGGATTATTCTAGAGTTATTTGAGTCAAGAATCCGGCGGCGGACTCCGACTTACGTCGGAATTACACGAAACTTAGCCGTCCCGATCGCGTGATGGCCGCCGACCCGTGCTCGAATTGCTGCTTGCATCGAAATGGCGCGGCGATGGTTGCGGCACCGGCCGAAAAGCCCATTTGAACGTCACGAAATCCGTTCAAAAACCTCATTATGTAAGACGCGACGCGCCCTGGCGGGCCAGCTGTTCTGCAACTGGGCGCAAAGCATGTCTAGAAATTGTCAATTAGTCCGCTTACAGTGGCGCGGGCTGCTAAACAATAATCATCGGGGCAATCATGATTTCTCAGTGGGCCGATCAGCTCATCGCGGCTGTCTATCGATATCGGATGCGCAGCCGGTACTCCGGCGAGCCGCTACGTAACCATCGAATCATCACCAACCCATGGCATGCGGTCTCCATCGTTACGGGGCCGATTGCCTGCGAGAATGCAGTGCAACGCCATGGTGAGCGCTTGCTTTCCGCCGATGCACCGCCGCTGCCGCTGGCGAATTGCCAGAACCCGACACGGTGCACCTGTCACTATCGGCATCACACCGATCGGCGCGGCAAGAGACGGCGCGGACGCGACAACGGATTGTCGGGCAGCGGGTACTCAGGAGTGGAGCGGCGCAAGACGGAACACGGCCGCCGTGCCACCGACCTCTAGAACGTCCCAGTTTCAATCCTGCCGCCGCGACCAATTCGATCAGTCTCCCCCAGTGGCAGCGCGGTGGGCGCGGTCGCGGTCTACTGCACCTTGACGCGAATCAGCTCCGTGCCGTTGGCATCGAGCACGTGTACGGCGCAGGCGATACATGGATCGAAGCTATGGATCGTGCGCAATATCTCGATCGGCTGCTTGGGGTCGTGCAGCGTGTGCCCGACGAGAGCAGCTTCGTAGGCGCCGGGCTGGCCAGCGGCATCGCGAGGGCCGGCATTCCAGGTGCTTGGCACAACGGCCTGGTAGTTGGCGATCTTGCCATCTTCGATCACGATCCAATGCGCGAGCGCGCCGCGCGGCGCTTCCATGAAGCCCGACCCGCGTGCCTTCCGGGGCCACGACGACGGGTTCCACAGACGCTCATTGAAGGTGCGCGTCTCACCCTTGCGGATATTTGCGATCAGCGTGTCGTACCACCCCTGCAGCGCGTCGGCGAGCAGCTTCGTCTCGAGCGTGCGCGCGGCGACGCGGCCGAGGGTCGAGAACAAGGCCTCGACCGGCAGCGCCAGCGTTTGCAGCGTCGAATCGACCAGCACCTTCGCCTGGGAGTTGCCGCTGACGTAGAGCACCAGCATGCGCGCCAGCGGTCCCACCTCCATGGCCTTGCCCTTCCAGCGCGGCGACTTCAGCCATGAGTAGCTCTGATCGACGTTGAGCTGCTCATACGGCGGCGTCGGGCCGGTGTAGTTCAGATTGGTCTCGCCCGCGTAGGGGTGCAGACCCTGGTCCTTGCCGACGGAATAGTCGTAGTAGGAGCGCGCCACGAACTCCTGGATCTGTTCCGGGTCGTCGAGATCGACGGGTTCGACGTGCGAGAGATCGCGGCCGAGGATTGCACCGCGCGGGAATAGAAAATCCTCCGGGTGGTTCATGCCGCGTGCGGGCAGATCGCCGAAGCAGAGGAAGTTGCCGAGTCCCTCGCCTTGCTGCGCCCAATCCTTGTAGAAGCCGGCAATTGCGAGCGTATCCGGCACATAGACCTGGTCGACGAACTCGCGCATGCGCGCGATGATCGACTGCACCTGCGACAGGCGCTTGGCGTTGATCGCCGAATCCGAATTGAGGTCGATCGGATTCGGCGCGCCGCCCACCAGGAAATGCGGGTGCGGATTCTTGCCGCCGAAGATGGTGTGCAGCTGGGCCACTTCTCGCTGCCAGGCGAGTGCGTCGAGGTAGTGTGCGAGGGCGAGCAGATTGGCCTCCGGCGGCAGCTTGTAAGCCGGGTGGCCCCAATAGGCATTGGCAAAGATCCCGAGCTGACCCGACTCGACGAAGTCCTTCACCTTCTTCTGCACGTCGGCGAAATGCCCCGGCGAGGAGCGCGCGTACGGCGAGAGGCTTTGCGCGAGCTCCGCGGTCGCACGCGGATCGGCGCTGAGCGCGGACACCACGTCCACCCAGTCGAGCGCGTGCAGGTGATAGAAGTGCATCACGTGATCGTGCACGTATTGGGCGCCGATCATCAGGTTGCGCACCAGGTCTGCGTTCGGCGGCACTTCGTAGCCGAGTGCGTTTTCCACCGCGCGGACTGAGGCGATGCCGTGCACCAGCGTGCATACGCCGCAGATGCGCTGGGTGAACGCCCATGCATCACGCGGATCGCGGCCGCGCAGGATCAACTCGATACCGCGCACCATGGTCCCGGACGAATAAGCCTCGGCGATCCTGTCTTGGTCCATCGACACTTCGATGCGCAGGTGTCCTTCGATGCGCGTGACGGGGTCGACGACGACGCGGTTGTTCATGTGGTTGGCCCCCTGGTGGTTTCAGGCGCGGCGAGGTTGTTGGCCACGAGCTCCACGAGGCTCTCGACCGGTACGTTCCAGTTGTTCTGCTGCGCACCGGCGGCGAAGCTCATGCGGCAGCTCTGGCAGCTCGTCACGACCGATTCGGCGCCGGTCGCGTCAAATTGATCGCGCTTGATACGGAACGCCGCGGCGCGGAGCGGTGCTGCGCGCCCAATGAGGAAAACGCCCGCCCCACCGCCACAGCAGTAGTTGGTCGTGCCCTTCGACGCTGTCTCGCGCAGCTCGACCCCGAGCGCCGCGAGTGCCTTGCGCGGCTCGTCGAACACACCACCCTTGCGGCCGAGCTTGCAGGGATCGTGGAAAGTCACGCGCTTGCCCGGCGCGAGAGGCTTCAATCTGAGTCGCCCGCTGTCAATTTCGCGTCCGAGCAGCTCGGAGATGGCGAGCACTTCGAACGGGAAGTCGCGTCCAATTGCGTTCGGCCCTTCCCAGCGCAAGGCGGGATACGCATGGCCGCACTCGGGAACGACCACGAACTTCGCGCCGCAGGCGAGCGCCGCGTCGACGATGCGCTGTGTCGCCTGTCGCTGCGCGGCTTCGTCACCCGAGAGAGCGCCCGAATTTGCCGCCTCGAAGGCGTTGCTCGCAAACGTCCAGTCGACTCCAAGGTGATTCATGATGCGGGCCGTGGCGGCGATTGAGCTGCGATAGATGAGGAGATCGGGCGCAGTGGTGAGCACCAGATAGTCGGCGCGCGGCTTGTCGAGCGGCGCTTGGATACCCTGTGCGCGCAGCGTATCCAGCGCGCTGCGCAGCAGCTCGACGCCGGCGCCGAAGATCGCGCCGGTGCGCTTCTGCTCGGCATCGAGCGCGCGCAGCTCCGCTGGAGCTAGGCCGGCCGCCGCCAGCGCCTGGCGCGTAATGTGGACGCCTCGCGAAAGGTGCACGCCCACCGGGCAGATCATGTCGCAGCGCCCGCATTCCGTGCAGGAATCGAAGACGAGTTCCTGCCACTGCTCGAGCTCGGCGGCCGTCAGGTCACGCGTCAGCAGTCGATGCACCAGGCGGAAGGGGCCGAGCTCGCGCCGGTACACCTTGCGCAGGAGCTTGAGCTTATGGATCGGTGCGTAGCGGCCTTGACCCGTGCCCTCGTAGAAATGACAAGCTTCGGCACACATCCCGCAGTGCAGGCACGACTCCAGGTCGAGCGCGACCTGCGCGTCGATCTTCTGGATGAACACGTGCTTGGCGCGTGTCACGCGCTCGGCTGCCGGCAGGTCGACGGGCGGCGCTGCGCTTGCCAGCTGCGCGATGCCCTGCGCGAGCTTCTTGAAAGCCGCAAGCTCCTCCGCCGCATTGGCTGTGGTGTTCATGCCTTGACTCCGCGCCGCGCATACGTCGCGCCGATCTGAAATCGCAGCGGCAACCCCGTGATGCAGTGGAAGATCTTGCCGAAGGGCAGCCAGACCATCAGCGCCTCCACGCTCAGGATGTGCAGCCCGATCATCGTCTCGTGCCTGTCTGCAAACAGGTGCGCGTAGGTGACGATGCCCGTGACGAGCGGCGCGCAGGCGAGGAGCGAGCTCACGTAGTCGTCGAAGTCGGAGATCACCTTGAGGACCGGGTGGATCATGCGCCGCACGAGCAGTGCGACCAGAATCGCGAGCGTGACGGCCGCGAGCAACACGATCGCCTGATTGGGCAGCCCGGGCCAGCCAAAGCCGAGGATCGACTTCAGGAAGGGGATGTGCGGCGCGAAGAAAAGCAAGGTGGCGAACCAGCCGAGATGCCACGCATAGCCGGTGATGTGCTGGAACGTGATGCTCTTCTCGAGCTCGTGCGGAGGCACCGAGCGCATCGCCACCGCACGAAGGCCCGCGACCAGGCGATTGTCGCCCCTGGGAACCGAGCGGTCCCTGCGCCGCGCCAGCAGCACCGCTCCCGCCAGGCGCCACACGATGCCGATGACCATGATCGTCATGGCCCAGAACATCGCCGGGCCGCGCGCGAAGTCGAGCAGGGTCATCGGGGTTCTCCCTCGGCGGCTTTCGTCTGGCGGCGCCGCGCGAGCAAGGCAGAGGCGGTGCCGACGGCAGCACCAGCAGCGGCCGCTGCGGCAAGAGTGCCGGCACTACCCCAGCGCGCCATGGACAGTGGCTCGTAAAAGCCGCCCTTGTCCCAGAAGTTGGGTTCCGCGCAGCCGATGCAGCCGTGGCCGGCCTCGATCGGAAAGCTCGTCCCGGCATTCCACTTGATGGTCGCGCAGGCGTTGTAGGTGATCGGCCCCTTGCATCCGAGCTTGAACAGGCACCAGCCCTTGCGCGCGCCCTCGTCGTCGAAAGTCTCGGCGAACTGCCCGCGCTCGTAGAAGGGACGGCGATAGCAACGGTCGTGAATCGTCTGCCCGTAGAAGGCACGGGGACGGCCCAGCGCATCGAGGTCCGGGATCTTGCCGAAGGTCAGATACTGCGCCAGCACGCCGGTGATCACGACCGGAATGGGCGGGCAGCCCGAGACGTTGATGATCGGCTTGTCCTTGATCAGGTCCCTGACCGCGACAGCGCCCGTGGGATTCGGATTGGCGCCGGGGATGCCCCCGAAAGCGGCGCAGGTGCCGATCGCAACGATCGCCGCGGCCCCCTCGGCCACCTCGCGTAGCATGTCCGCATTGCTGACGCCCGCGATGGTCGAGTAGCCGGGATTGCCGAGCGGAATGGAGCCATCCACCACGACCAGGTACTTGCCCCAGTTGTCCTGCATTGCGCGGCGGCGCGCCTCTTCCGCCGCCTCGCCGGCGGCAGCCTGCAGCGTGTGCTGATAGTCCAGCGAGATCGCCTCAAAGATCAGGCTCTCGAGCGTTGAGCTGTCAGCCCGTGTGATCGACTCCGTGCAACCGGTGCACTCCTGAAAGGGGAGCCAGATGACCGAAGGGCGCCGAGCCTTTTCGAGCGCAGCGGCAATCTCCTGCGCCAGGGTCGGAGGTAGCGCCATCCACGATGCGGCCGCTGCGCAGAACTTGAGCAGCCCGCGGCGCGTTAGTCCGCGGCTGCGCAGATAGTCGCCCACCAGAACGTCGCGCATATTTCCCCCTATTCGGCCGGGGCCCGCAGTTCAGCGCTTTTCTAGCACCTTCGCCGTATCTTCCCCATCCGTACTTCGCGCAGTCGTCGGCCGCGAGACGGCAGGGCCGCTCATGAGCGCGACCTCGCGCGCAATGCGTTCGCGGCTCTCTCGCATCTCCGCCACCTGCGAGCGGATGATGTCCGGAACAAAGCTGATCTCGATCAGGCGGCCGATGATCTCGCCCGATGGATCGTGGTGCGTGACGATCCACACCCCCGCGAAGCGACTCTCGTTGACGGTGGATAAGCCGCCGCATTCGAGCTCGGCGCGCACCTCGCCGGTACCCAGGAACTCGAGAATGCGTCCTTCCTCGCCCGGAGCGAGGGGCACACCGCGCAGATCCATGATCGAGGCCTGCCCAAACTCCAGGAGTCGCTCAAGGGCATGGCCGATCTCGTGGAGCAGGAGCTCGACGTTGCCGCTCGCGAGCTCGACCGAAACCGGGATGCCGGCGAGCGTGTTCAATGCGTGTCTCCCCCGTCGGCGAGCCAGCGGTCCAGCAGATCGCGTGCGAGCCGCACCGCCGAGACGACGCCATACTCCACCTCGGAGCTCAGTTGCTCGCCGAGCGCGATCGTTGCTGGCTCGACGCCCACGAGCGCGCGGCGGCGTGGGAATTTTCCGCTGAGTCGCGCCATGTCGAGCACGTCGCGCAGCCCGATCTCGTGCACGCTGCTCGATCGCCCAATGAGAAAGTGGTCCATGGCTTCGTTCTCGAAGCAGCGCACCGACCCGGGGGGGCCGGCCATCCGCACAGCATCAATGACGAGAAGATCCGGTACCTCGTCGATGAGCGCGGAGAGCATGAAACCGATCGTTCCACCGTCGACGAAGCGCAACCGGGCATCCGCGTCGAGTTCGCGTTCGAGCGCCTGCATCACGCGGATGCCGACGCCGTCATCGCGGAGCAGCGTGTTACCGATCCCGAGCACCAGAACCTGCGTCGAGGAGCCGATCGAGGGCTGTCCCGGATCCATGGTCATATGGTCGCTCCGTCTTCGCACGAGTCGAGTAGGTACTTGTACTCAGGCGGTGCGCACGCGGCCGCGCGTACGATCCGCGCATGTGTCTGGCGATACCGATGCAGATACGCACGATCGACGGCTACCGGGCCGAGTGCGAGGCGAAGGGCATCCTGCGCTCGGTCAGCCTGTTCATGCTGCAGGACGAGCCGCTCGAGCCCGGCGACTTTGTGCTCGTGCACGTCGGGTACGCAATCCAGAAGTTGGCTGAGGCCGAGGCGCGCTCCGCCTGGGAGCTCTTCGACGAAATGCTGGCCGCTGATGCATGAGCTCGCGGTATGCCAGGCGCTGCTCGATGAGGTCGAGCGCATCGCTCGGGCACGGCGCGCCAAGCGTGTGGCGGCCGTGCGTGTGCGGGTCGGCGCGCTCGCCGGGGTAGAGCCCGAGCTCCTGCAGCGCGCTTATGAGGTGGCGCGAGCCGGGACGCTGGCCGAAGACGCGTCGCTCGCCATCGAGGACTCGCCCGTGCGCGTGTACTGCCCGCGCTGCGGAAACGAAGGCACCGTCCAGGTGCCGCGCCTGGTGTGCGCCGCATGTGGCGAGTGGCGTACCGAGGTCGTCGCCGGCGACGACCTCACGCTCATGAGCGTCGAATTGGTCGCTGCCGATGGCGTGCGAGCAGGGGGGAGCTGAATATGTGCGAGAACTGCGGGTGCGCCGCGACGGGGCCGGAGCATGTGCAGGTAGTGAAGCCGCTGCTGGAGCGGAACGACGCGGAAGCGCGCCACAATCGAGCGCATTTCGACGCTCACGGCGTGCTGGCGGTGAATCTGATGTCGGCGCCGGGCTCCGGCAAGACTCGACTGCTTGAGGTGACGATCCCCGCATTGCGCGATGAGTATCCGTGCGCCGTCATCGAAGGTGACCTCGAGACCGACAACGACGCGGCGCGCATCCGCCGCCACGGAATCCCGGCGGTTCAGATCACCACGGGTTCGGCCTGCCATCTGGATGCCCGCATGGTGCATCACGCATTGCATGAGCTCGACCTCGACGGGCTGGCGCTGCTCTTCATCGAGAACGTCGGCAATCTTGTGTGCCCGGCAAGCTTCGCGCTGGGGACGCATCGCGACGTCGTGCTGGTATCGGTGACCGAGGGCGACGACAAGCCGGCGAAGTATCCGGTGATGTTCCGTAATGCGGACCTGGTGCTGGTGACCAAGGTGGACCTGCTCGGTGTGCTCGATGACTTCGAAGTGGCGAACGTCGCGCGGCAGGTGCGCGAGCTGGGAAATCCTGCGCCCGTAGTCGCGATTTCGGCCCGCACCGGGGAGGGTCTCGAGCTGTGGCTCGACTGGTTGCGCGCACAAAGCGCGACGCTGTATGGCGCCGTCGATCGTGGAGTCGCGGCGCTCGGGACGACCTAGATGAAGGGCATGCCGGTCACGGCGGCTCACTGGCTCGAGCGGATTCGCGCGCTCTCGCTGCCGCAGCCGGTGAAGATCCTGAATGTCTGCGGCGGGCACGAGCGCTCGATCAGTGCGGCCGGCCTGCGCGCTGCACTGCCGCCGCAGATCGAGCTCATCCCGGGTCCCGGGTGCCCGGTGTGCATCTGCCCCGAGGAGGACATCCACGAGGCGATCCAGATCGCGCGCAATGAGAACGTGACGGTGGTCGCGTACGGCGACATGTTGCGCGTGCCCGTCAACGCGCCACGCAGCGAGCCGCGTTCACTTGAACAGGCGAAGGCGGCAGGCGCGGATGTCCGTCCGATCGCGAGCCCGCTCGACGCCGTTCGCATCGCGCGCGCCAATGCGGGGCGCCCGGTGGTGTTTCTGGCGGCGGGATTCGAGACGACCACCGCGCCGTGTGCGGCGATGCTCGCCCAGGGCGTGCCCGACAACCTGTACGTCCTGCTCTCCGGGCGGCGCACCTGGCCGATCGTCGCGCAGCTGCTCGAAAGCGGCAGCGCCGCTTTCGACGCGCTCGTGGCGCCCGGGCATGTGTCGACCGTTATGGGACCTGAGGAATGGGAGTTCGTAGTCGCACGGCACGGAATGCCTGCGGCAATCGCCGGTTTCACACCCGACACCTTGCTCGCCGCGACCTATTCGGTGCTCCGACAGCTGCAGGACGGACGGCCCTTCCTCGACAACTGCTATGCCTCGGCCGTGCATCCGGGCGGCAATGTCGTGGCACGCCGCTTTCTCGAGCTGGTGATGGCAATTGTCGATGCGAACTGGCGCGGCATCGGCATCGTGTCGCAGTCGGGCTACGCCTTGCGGCCCGAGTACGCGGCGCACGATGCACGCGTTCGATTCCCCGGTTATCGCGATCTGGCGCGCAAGCGCGCCGGCCAGATGCCGCCGGGCTGCGACTGCGCGCAGGTTGTGCTCGGACGCATCCGTCCGAACGAGTGCCGGCTGTATGGCGTCGCTTGTACTCCGCACCATCCCATCGGGCCGTGCATGGTCTCGGACGAAGGTGCCTGTCGCATCTGGTGGGCAAGCGGAGTGCGCGAGTGCGCGCATCCGCCGCGTCGCGCGACGGCGGCCGGCTGAGGGTGTGCGCGTGTGACTGCCGCATCGGCGATTGCGAGGCGCTTTGTCCTGACCGGCCACGTGCAGGGCGTCGGCTTTCGCCCGTTCGTCCACCGCCTCGCCAGTCGCCATAACCTCGACGGCAGCGTCTGCAACCGACTCGGTGAGGTCGAGATCGTCGTGCAGGGCGAGTCGCGTGCCGTCGCCGCATTCGCGCGGGATGTCATCAGCGCCGCACCGCCGCTCGCCGCGCCGCGCGTCACGCTCGATGAACCCTGGTCGGTCGACCGGAATCTGCGGGGCTTTCTGATCGCCCCGAGCGAGTCCGGCCATGCCGCGCGCATTTTCGTGCCCGCCGATCAGTTCATGTGTGACGACTGCCGGCGCGAGCTCGAGGATCCGACCGATCGGCGGTTCCAATATCCGTTCATCAATTGCACGCAGTGCGGCCCTCGCTACACGCTCATCGAGCGGCTGCCCTACGATCGGCCGAACACCACGCTCGCACAGTTCTCGCTCTGCGCGGACTGCGGG
>DATBVX010000080.1:0-11922 GCA_036515135.1 Steroidobacteraceae bacterium | reverse complement strand
CACGGCGAGCGAATCGCCACCTGCAGGCCGGGAAATACGCTCAATAGCCTGGAGGTTGAATCATGAATATTGAAACGGGACTTTGCCGCGCGCTGCCCGTCGCGGCAGCCATCCTGCTCGCCGCTTGTGGCGGCTCGGGCGGATACGACAACGGGGCGACGCCGACCACGAACGGCTCGATGCCGGTGGTCGCGATCGGCGCGATCAGCGCTTTCGGCAGTGTGTATGTCAACGGGGTGCGCTACGACACCAGTGGCGCAATGGTCAGCATCGATGACCGGCCGGGCATTGAATCGCAACTGCAGGTCGGGGACGTGGTCCGCATTTCCGGCCGTCTGAACGGCGACCGGCGCGGCGGAACGGCAGCATCGATCGACTGCAACGACGCGGCCGAGGGGCCGGTGCAGTCGGTCGACCTGACGACCGGGACGCTTGTGGTGCTCGGTCAAACGGTCAAGGTGGATGCGACGACCTCGTTCGACGACAACATTCAGCCGGCGTCACTCGTGGGCGTGCCCGTCGGTGCCGTGGTCGAGGTGAGCGGTTTTCGCGATGCGGATGGCGTGATCCGCGCGACGCGCATCGAGCGCCATGACCCTGGCGATGAGTTCGAGGTCACCGGCGTCATCGCCAATCACGACCCGGCCGCGAAGCGCTTCGCAATCAGTGCGCTGATCGTCGACTACGTCACGGCGCAGCTCGACGACCTGCCGGGGGGAGCACCCGCCGACGGCTTACTGGTCGAGGTCAAGGGCTGGTCGCTCGACGCGAATGGTGTTCTGCTCGCGACGCGAGTCGAAGGTGAGCGCGGTGGCATGAATGCCGATGACGACGACGAGGCCGAGATCGAAGGTGTGATCACACGCTTCGTGTCGGCGACCGATTTCGACGTCAACATGCAGCCCGTCATGACATCCGCGGCCACGCGCTTCGAGAACGGCACCAGCGTCGATCTCGCACTCAACGTGCGAGTCGAGGTCGAGGGCGATATCAGCAATGGAGTCCTGGAGGCGGAGAAGGTCAAGTTCGAGGGCGAGGCCGACCTGCGTGTAGCAGCCCTGGTCGAGGATATCGACGCCGCGGCGGGCTCATTCACCGTCCTCGGCATCAGGATTGAGACCAGCGTCGCGACGCGCTTCGAGGACAAGACGGACGCCAAGCTGCGCCCGTTCAACGTGTCGGAGTTGCGCGTGGGTGACTTCGTCGAAGTCCGCGGTTCCGCAGGCAGCATGCCGGACAGCGTTGCGGCGGCACGCGTCGAGCGAGAGGACGATGAGGGTGAGGTCGAGTTGCGTGGAACGGCCGCCGATGTGGTTGAACCGCAGCTCACGATCCTCGGCGTCATCGTGCTGACCAACGCCGGCACCGAGTTCGAGAACGAAAGTGACGGCAGCATCAGCGCCGCCGAGTTCTTCACGCGGGCGCCAGGACGGCTGGTCTCCGTCGATGGGCGTCTTGAGGGTGACACCCTGGTGGCTCGCGAGATCGAGCTCGAAGGCGAGGGCGATTTCCACGACTGACGAGAGCGCGAGGGGAAGTCGTCGATTCTGGTTCCCGGCCTTGGCGGGCGACATGGGTCGCCCGCCGTCTTTTATCCTTGGCCTAATTGATCGGGGTGAGGCCGATGCTGACGTGCCGCGCGGTCAGCGTGCTGCTGCCCGCATCGAACGCGCCATCGGCCGTCAGCGTGACTGCCTTGCTGCCCGCCGCCAGCTTCTCGCTCAGGCGCTCGGCGAAGGCCGCGAAGTCGCTGAACACCTCGACCCGGCGCGGTTCGCCGATCGCGTAAAGCCCATAGCCGGCGGCCGGAGTGATCGTCGGCGGTGTCGGCAGCGCGGTGATGTCGATGAGGAGCGGCCCGATCGCGATGAAATGTCGCAGACCGATATTCGCATTGTCGTTGTCGATCACGAGGCCATCGGCATTCAGGCTCAGGAAGGGTGCGCTCGTGCCCTCTGGACCCCAGCCCAGGCCGAGGATGGCACGCACTTCCTGGAAGTCCACGACCGTGCGGCCTTCGAAGTCGGGAGGCGCCACGCCGAAGGGCGTGACGAAGCCGAACACTCGGGCGGGCGATCCGCTGATCAGCCGATTGAGGTCGAGCGCGCCGGTCGCAATCTCGTAGTTCTCAGGATCGGCGTCGGTGGCGGGCGCCGTGCCGGTGCCGCTGAAGTCAAAGATTTCCGGCCGGCGGCCATCGATGCTGGCGAGATCCAGCGTGAGTGTGCCCGGATTCGCCGTTACCACGGTGCCCGACAGGTGCGTCAGGTGCAACCGCACGCGCCCTTGCTCGGCATTGAGTGTCAATTCACCATTTGTCTCGCTCACTTCGCCAAACGCGTGAATGCGCTGACCCACCGAGATTGCGTCCTCGGTGAGATCGGTACTGCCTTGTCCATCTCGCGTTACCAGGGTGTCGGGACCCACGAGCAGTGTCACGTCGTCGCGCACGAAGGCAAAGCTTCCAGAGCGTCGAATCAAAGTCGCGCCACGCACCGTCAGCGTGTCACCATCGCGGGAGATGACGTTGCCCCACAAGACATCGAACCGTGGACCCGGCACGCTGGTGCCGGCATGCACGCGTTCCGCCGTGAACTCGCGGCTGGCAAGTGTCAGCGAGCCGAAGGCCACGGTCGGCGTTCCGGCCGCTTCCTGCGCCAGCGCCGCAAGTCCAGTGGCACCGGTGAAGGGCTCACCATCGATCTCGAAGGCGGTGTCGGCGGTCGTCTTGACCGTGAGCTGGCCCAAGCGCGCCGTCAGGTGATGGAAGGGGCGCACGTCGATCACGTAACTGCTGGCGGCGGTATCGACGCTGACCAGCGGGCCGCGCACTCGCAGCTCTTTCTCGTCGATGGGTTCCACCGTGGCGACGATGAAGGGTTCCGCCACAGCGGTGACCGGAGTAGTCGCCACATCTACGGTGTGCGAAGCCGCCAGGTCGAAATCGAGTTGCAGGAACGCGGGTCGCCCCGGGCTGACCACCACGTGGTTGCGATTGTCGAGCCGGATGGCGAGGTCGACTTCCCCTAATGGCTGGCCGTTCTCATCGACGACCGTGGCCGCACGCGGCTCGCCGCCGACTTCGACCGTCACTTCGGCGGCGCTGTAATCGAGACGGATGCGGCCTTCGACATAGGCACCGTTCGGCACGGTTGCGGCAGTGACAAATTCGGTGAGATCGATCAGCTGCGCGAAGTCGACGCGCGTGCTGACCGGCAGAGTCTCGACGACCGCGCCATTCGCCTTGGCGAGCGTCAGCGAGACGACATCGACGGTGTAGCTCAGGAAATCGCCATCAGCATCGGTGATGCCGACATACACCGTGCCGCAATTCGCGGCGTCGCAGCTTTGCGACGTGCTTGCGGATTCGCTTTCACCGCCACCGCCACCGCAGCCGGCAACGGCGATCAGCAACGCCATGAAGGGCGCCATGAGCCCGGCGCGAAATGCGGCTCTCAGGCCGCGTGCGCTCTGCGGCGCGGAATTGAGCGAGAACATGATTCAGCCTCCCGTCTATGTACGTCTGCATGCACGAGAACGGCTGGGACTCGCGATGGTTGACGCGCGCGGCCGCCGATGCCCGACGACCCGAGTCAGTGGGCCTTTCTCTTTCAGTCGCTTAGCTTGTTTTCTTAGACGATTGTGACAGAATGCGCCGTAACCGGTTGCCGCCATAGAGAGACAAACTGTGTGACACGTCCGACCGGCGCAGCATCGGAACTGACAGACTCGACCGGCCTTTTCAGGGGGATGCGCTCACGGCCATGGCAACAGTGCCACCCAATCCAGTCAGCGATCTGACTGCATCGGATATCCTTTCGCCCCACCTGTCGACACGGCGCTCGCCACGACCCGCCCTCGGCCTCGACGTCACCTGCACCAAGATCGCCGTCGATTTTCAGAACATGACCGAAGTGACGGCAGACGCTGTCGTCCGGCAGAACCTCGATGCTTTGCGCGAATCGACCGCAATGGACGCGACCTTCATCGCGCTCTTCGATTCGGACGGCACCTATATCGAATCGGTGTCGGTCGCGAAGGGCATGTTTGCGCAGTGCACGCCCGAGGTGCTCAAGGGGGAACCGCTCGAAACGCTGCCGTGGCTGGGCAGCAAGCTCGAGCACATGCGCATCCTGGAGATCCGCGACACCTCGACGGCGCGTAAGGATCAGATTGCCGAATGCGCGCGGCTCAAGCAGCTGAATATCGGCTCGTTGCTCCTGATCGGTTTCGCGATCCAGGGCAAGGTCAGCGGATTCCTCGGCCTGGCGGGCGTGCAGCCGCGGGAAGCCTGGGACGTCAACCTGCACCTCCTGCTCAAGCTCATCGGCACCAGTTTCTCGTCGGGTCTCGAGCGCATGCGGGTGCAGAAGCACCTCAAGAGCCTGCAGGAGCGCAATGATCTCGCGATGGACACCGGCAACGACGGCCTGTGGGACTTCGATGCCGAGAACAACCGCGTGTATTTTTCGCCGCGCTGGAAGGCGATGCTGGGATACGCCGACGACGAGATGAACAACTCGCCCGACTGGCGCCAGCTCGTGCACCCCGACGACATGCCGCGCGTGCAGGCGGCGATCCGCGATCACGTCGCGGGCAAATCGCCCATCTTCGAGAGCATCCACCGCATGCGGCATCGGAGCGGCGAGTGGCGCTGGGTCGTGAGCCGCGCCAAGGCGCGCGTCGATGCGGGCGGGCGGCTGTTGCGCCTGGTCGGCACCGAGCTCGACATCACCGAGCGCCGCTTGTACGAGGACGCGCTGTTCCGCGAGAAGGAAAGCGCGCAGATCACGTTGCAGTCGATTGGCGATGGCGTCATCACGACCGACCAGCATTCCAACGTCGAATACATCAATCCGGTGGCGTCCGAGCTCACGGGCTGGCAGCTCGAAGACGCGCAGGGCCGGTCGATCGACGAGATCTTCCGTGCCTTTCACGAGGAGACCTGCGAACCGCTCGAGAACCCGATGACGGTGGCGATCCGGCGTTCACGCTCGATCAAATCCGTGCGCCCGATGCTGCTCATCCGCCGCGATGGCAATGAGCTGTACGTCGAGAGCACGGCAGCTCCGATTCGCGATGGGCTGGGCGGCGTGGCCGGCGGCGTGCTCGTGTTCCATGACGTCAGCGAATCGCGCGAGCTCAACCGGCGTCTGAGCTACCACGCGAGCCACGACGTGCTCACCGGCCTCGTGAACCGGCGCGAGTTCGAGAACCGGCTCGAGCGCGCGCTCAAGAGCGCCAAGGCGCGCGAGACCTCCTACGCGGTCTGCTATCTCGACCTCGACCAGTTCAAGATCATCAACGACACCTGCGGCCACAGTGCGGGCGATGCCCTGCTGGGGCAGGTCGGTGCGCTGCTCAAGTCGAAGATTCGTTGGCGCGATACGCTCTCGCGCCTCGGCGGCGACGAGTTCGGGCTGCTGCTCGAGAGCTGCTCGCTCGACGAAGCGCTCAGGACCGCGGAACAGCTGCGCGAAGCCGTGCGGAATTTCCGCTTCGTGTGGGAGGAACGCACTTTCCGCCTGGGTGCGAGCATCGGCGTGGTGCCGATCAGCGCCGACAACGAGGATGTGGCGTCGATCCTGAGCGCCGCTGACAGTGCCTGCGGGGCTGCCAAGGAAGCCGGCCGCAATCGCGTGCACAGCTTCGAAGAAAACGACCTCGACCTCATGCGCCGGCGCCGCGAGATGCAGTGGGCGGCGCGCATCAACAACGCGCTCGAGGAATCGCGCTTTGAGCTGTTCCGCCAGACAATCATGCCGCTGCAGCGCCAGGATCCGGGCGCGCACTACGAGTTGCTGCTGCGCATGCGCGACGAGAACGGCAAGATCGTCACGCCCGACAACTTCATCGCCGCCGCCGAACGCTACGGCATCACGCCGAACATCGACCGCTGGGTGATCGAGAATGCGTTCCGCTGGCTGGTCTCGGAAGCCGACGAGCGCGAGAAGCTGGTGCTGTGCTCGATCAATCTGTCGGGCCAGTCACTCGGTGACGACAAGTTCCTGCCCTTCGTGATCGACCAGTTCCATCGCAGTGGCATCGATGCCACCAAGATCTGCTTCGAGATCACCGAAACCGCGGCGGTTGCGAGCTTCTCGCAGGCGAACCGCTTCATCCAGGCGCTCAAGGAACTGGGCTGCAAGTTCGCGCTCGACGACTTCGGTACGGGTCTGTCGTCGTTCGGTTACCTCAAGCACTTCCCGGTGGACTTTCTCAAGATCGACGGCAGCTTCGTGAAGGAAATCCTGCACGAC
Organism: Steroidobacteraceae bacterium; assembly: GCA_036515135.1. Taxonomy (GTDB): domain Bacteria; phylum Pseudomonadota; class Gammaproteobacteria; order Steroidobacterales; family Steroidobacteraceae; genus DATBVX01. The sequence goes on along the minus strand of DATBVX010000080.1, from coordinate 5,662 downwards.
CCGATCGACCGAGAGATGGTGCGCTCGATCAACGAGATCGGGCACTTGACCGGCAAGCAGACGATCGCGGAATTCGCCGAGAACCAGGAAATCATCCAGATGCTGAAGAGCCTCGGCGTCGACTACGCGCAGGGCTACGGCGTCTCGCAACCGCAGCGCGTCCTCAAGGCCGCCACCGCCTAGCTCTCGAATCGCATCGACAGATCCACCGCGCGGATGTGCTTGGTGATCGAGCCGACGGAAATGAAATCCACCCCGGTGAGCGCGACGTCGCGAACGTTGTTGAGGTGGATGCCGCCCGAAGCCTCGAGCTTGACGGGTGAGCCGTGCTCTCGATTGAGGGCAACGGCCGCGCGCAGGTCATCGAGGTTGAAGTCGTCGAGCAGCACCCTGTCGGGCCGGGCCGCGAGTGCCTGCGACAGCTCATCCAGGTTTTCCACCTCGACCTCGACCGTCACCCGGGTCGTTGCGCGGGCGGCCGCAATCGCGGCGGCAATGGAGCCCGCGGCGGCGATGTGGTTTTCCTTGATCAACACCGCGTCGTGCAGTCCAAGGCGGTGATTGCGTGCGCCGCCCAACCGCGTTGCGTACTTCTGCGCCGAACGCAGCCCGGGGATCGTCTTCCGCGTGTCGAGGATCTGGCAGCCAGTGCCGACGATCGCAGCGACGTAGCGCTTCGCGGCCGTCGCCGTGGCGGATAAGGTCTGTAGAAAATTGAGTGCGGTGCGCTCGCCGGTCAGAATCGCGCGCGCCGGTCCCTCGAGGGTGCACAACAGTTCACCGGCTGCGATGTCGGCGCCCTCGTCAACGCGCCAGTCGACGCGGACCTCGCGACTGATCTGGCTAAACGTGGCATCGAACCACGGCCGGCCGCAGAGCACGGCGGCTTCCTTCGTGACGACGTTCGCCCGCGCCATTCGGTCGGCCGGCACCAGCGCCGCGGTGACATCGCCGCTGCCGATGTCTTCTTCCAGGGCGCGTGCGACTTGGGCGTCGAGATCGGGCGGGAGCTCTGGCGTCATACCCTCACCCCCACCCTCTCCCGCGTCCGCGCGGGAGAGGGTCTGAGGACGATGCTCTCCCGCAAGCGGGGAGGAAGAAAAACCCGGCACAGTGGCCGGGTTTCAGTGTAAGCGAAAGCTGCGCTCGCTAGAACGGCAAACCGTGCGTCGCCGAGCCCATGCAGAGCAGCATCGGAATCGACAGAACGAAATTGGTGCGCGAGGCGTGCAGCGCGAGCTTGCGCGCCTTCGCCTTCTCGTCATCGGTAGCCGGCACGATGCCGAGTATCTTCTTCTGCGCGGGCCAGATGAACACCCAGACATTGAACAACATGATGGTGCCCAGCCAGGCGCCGATGCCGATGACTCGCGAGCCCTCGCGCAGCAGAAACGCGTCGTCGAACGTGTGGGCATAGATCAGGTACCAGGCACCGGTGAACCAGGTCGAGACCGCCGCCCAACGGAACCACAGTAGCGCCTTCGGAGCGACGTACTTGGTGATGCCGGCACCGCCCGGACCGCCCTTGTCCGCCGCGGCCGCAGCCAACGCCGGAGTCTGCACCACGTTGAAATAGTAGAGCAGCCCGATCCAGGTGATGCCCGAAAGGATGTGCAGCCAGCGGGCGAGCGACAGCTCGTTGTAACCCTGGCCCGGGATCACGACAAAGACGATGATCGCGAGCACCACGCCCGTGATGATCGAAGCCGGTATCGAGTTGAGTGGGTTCATGCGAAGTCCCTCTGTTGTTCTTGCGGCAACCCTCTGAGCGGTTTGAAGAATAGGCGACGACCCCACATAATTCAAATTGCCATGGGCACAGTGAACATCTCAGACTGGGCCGAGGTCGAAGCAGTAACGCTTAAGCCCGTTGAGCACAGCTGGAGGATTAACGTGTCAGTAGATGTCGTCGAACGGATCAAGCAGCAGATCACCGCGAAGCCGGCGGTGCTCTTCATGAAGGGAACGCCCGATTTCCCGCAATGCGGCTTTTCGGCCCAGACCGTCGCCGCCCTGCGCGCGTGCGGCGCAGACTTCGCGCATGTGAACATCTTCGAGGACCCGGAGCTGCGCGAGGCGCTCAAGGCGTACTCGAGCTGGCCGACCTTCCCGCAGCTCTACGTCAAGGGCGAGCTGGTGGGTGGCTGCGACATCGCGCTCGAGATGTACCGCAGCGGCGAACTCAAGAAGCTCCTCGAATCAGCTGGCGCTGTCCGCGCCGCCTGAACTCTCCCGGGGTGCATCTCTAGGTCTGCTCGAACGGTGGGCCGCCTTCGATGTCGGCGAGGTTGATGTTGAGCGCGGCGATGCGCTGCGCCGCGACGTCGTAGATGGGCTTGAACTGGTTGCAGATGTAGCAGAAGAGCTCGGCGGCGCGCTCGGCATCGTACCCCGCCGAGTGCGCCGAAGCCGGATCCCACTCCAGGCCCGCTGCCGCGAGGGCCCGCGCCAGCACTGTCTGCCCGAGCGCTACACCGGCGAGGGTTGCCGTGTCGAAGCTCGAGAACGGATGGAACGGATTGCGTTTGATCTCGGTGCGCGCCACGGCGGCATTCAGGAAGCTCAGATCGAAAAAGGAGTTGTGGCCGACGAGGATAGCGCGCCGGCACTCGTTCTCGGTGACCGCCCGGCGCACGTCGCGGAAAATGCGTTGCAGGGCGTCGCGTTCCGAGATCGCCGGACGCAATGGGTGATGTGGGTCGATTCCCGTCACTTCGAGCGAGGCGGGATCGAGCCGCGCACCTTCGAACGGCAGCACGTGATACCGATAGGTTTCGCCGCGCTTGAATGATCCGTCCGCCTGGATCTCGATCAGCACTGCCGCGATCTCGAGCAGCGCGTCGGTCGTGGCATTGAAGCCGCCGGTCTCGAGGTCGACGACCACAGGCAGGAAGCCACGAAAGCGGTTCGCCATCGACGGCAGCGCGGCTTCGGTGTGCATGCGTCAGCGGCCGTCCGGCGCCAGGCGCCACGCAACATTTTCACCGGCGCGGAAAGGCACGAGAGTGCCGGCGCCGAACGCGATGCTGGACGGTGACAGCCAGTTCTCCTTGATCAACGTAATGCTGTCCGGGTTGCGCGGCAATCCGTAGAAGTCGGCGCCGAATTCGCTGGCGAACCCTTGTAAACGGTCGAGTCGGCCGGCTGATTCGAACGCTTCGGCATAGAGCTCGAGCGCGGCATGTGCCGTGAATATCCCGGCGCATCCGTGACTGCTTTCCTTCGCCGAGCGCTCATGCGGCGCACTGTCCGTGCCGAGGAAGAACTTCGGGCTGCCGCTGATCGCCGCCTCGAGCAGCGCCATTCGATCCTGCTCGCGCTTGAGCACCGGCAGGCAGTAGTGATGGGGCCGGATTCCGCCGGCGAGCAATGCGTTGCGGTTGAGCAGCAGGTGCTGCGGCGTGACGGTTGCCGCAACGCCGGGACGTGCCTGGCGCACGAACTGCGCGCCGGCACGCGTCGTAATGTGCTCAAGAACGATCTTGAGCCGTGGCATTCGCTCGACCAGCGGAGTGAGCACGCGTTCGATGAAGCGCTCCTCGCGATCGAATACGTCAACGTCCGGGTCGACGACCTCGCCGTGCACGAGTAGTGGGAGTCCGGTCTCCGCCATGCGTTCCAGCACGCCGAACACGCGTTCGATCGCAAGCACACCGGCCTCCGAGTGTGTCGTCGCGCCGGCGGGATAGAGCTTGACCCCGGCGATCAATCCGCTCGCACGGGCAGCGTCGATCTCGGCTGGTTTCATTTGTTCGGTGAGGAAGAGCGTCAGCAACGGTTCGAAGCGACAGTCCGTGGGCAGCGCCGCGATGACGCGGTCGCGGTAGGCGCGCGCCAGGGGGACCGTCGTCACCGGCGGTTTCAGATTGGGCATGATGATCGCGCGCCCGAAGCGGTGCGCCGTGAAGCCAACGACCGCGCGCATCTCCTCGCCATCGCGCAAGTGCAGGTGCCAGTCATCGGGGCGTCGCAGCGTGAGCGTCGTCATGGTGATTTGCCGGCGGCGCGCTCCAGGATTCCCTGCGCGGTGAGGAGGTTGACCGCGTACCGCACGCCGAATCCCGTGATATCCGTGGTGATATGACCAAGTCCGCCCGTGCGTTGGCCCGCCGCGAGATCGAGATGCACCCAGGGAATCTCCGCGGGCACGAAGCGGTTGAGAAAACGCGCCGCCAGGATGTGATCACCCTTATTGTCAGCGGCGCACTGCTTGATATCCGCGATCGGGCTGTCGAGGTCGGTGTCGAAATCGCCGTCCATCGGAAAACGCCACACGCGCTCGCCGCTCTCAGTTCCAGCGCGTTCCAGAATCGCGTGCCAGCTCGGGCGATTGGTGAAGAGTCCCGTGTAGCGCTCGGTCAATGCATTGACGCACGCACCCGTCAACGTCGCGAAATCCAGCAGCAGCGCAGGCCGTTCCCGGACAGCGAGCGCCAGCGCGTCCGCCAGCACCATGCGACCCTCTGCATCAGTATGAATCACCTGGATGCTGACTCCGTTGCTCGCACTGACGACGTCCTGGGGCTTGTAGGCTCGCGGGCCGATGCGGTTCTCGGTGACCGCCAGCCAACAATCGATCGCGAAGCCTGCGTTGAGGCGCGTGAGCGCGAGCAATGTGCCGAGCGCGACCGCGCTGCCTTCCATGTCGATGTGCATGTCGAGCATGCTCCGGTGCGCCTTGAGATTGGTGCCGCCGGTGTCGAAGCACACGCCCTTGCCGACAAGTGCCACGAGCTTCCGTCCCGACTTGCGTGCGCGCGGCCGGTAGCGCAAATGAATGATACCCGCGTCGTCGTTTTCGTTGCCCTGGGCAACCGCGAGAAACGCACCAGCACCCCGACGCTTGAGCGCACGACTGTCGAGAAACTGCCAGCGCCATCCTTCGCGCCGCGCGAGCTGCGTCACACGCCGACGATAGGATGCCGCGGTCAACGCATTTCCGGGGAGCGCGGTGAGCCAGCGAGCGAGGTTGTTGCCTTCGCTGGTGGCGCGCGTCAATCGCCAGGCGCCGTTTGCGCGGGGCGAGAAGAGTCTGAGTTCCGCGAGGGAATTGGCAGCGTCCTGCTTGCTCTTGAATGACGGCAGCTCAAAACCCGCCGCGTACGTCGCCGCGACGACCGCCTCGAGGCTGTCACTCGCCGCAGCGCCAGGCAGCCCGAGCGTCGATACGCCCACGAGACGAGCTTGCGAGGATTTCGCCTCCTTGACCATGCGGCCGGCGAGTTGCAGTGCCTCGAACACCGAGGCGTGTCGCGTGCGCATTCCCGCGATCAGGAGTGTCTGCGCCGGCGTGTCGAGCCGGGCGGTGATCACGGCGCCGCTGCGCAGTTTGCGTCGCTGGCATTCGGCACGCAGCCATTCGCCGCGCGGTAGCGTCCGCCACGCCGCATCGGAGAGGTCATCCGCGATGACGACGAGCCAGGCGTCAAGCTGCGCGAGATCATCATTGCGCACGTGGCGCGCATGTGCTTGCGTGCGCGCGAGCGCGGCTTCGGGCAGCAGCTTCGACAACGCTCCTCACCTTGACCCTAAAAATCCAAACCCGGATCATACCGGCCCCCCGAACGCAGACAAGCACGCATGGCGCACGAGTCGAAGCCCGACGACACCGATCCGGTAGAGACGCAGGAATGGCTTGAGTCCATCGGCTCGGTGCTCAGGC
>DATBVX010000079.1:0-12328 GCA_036515135.1 Steroidobacteraceae bacterium | reverse complement strand
CGAGGCGCGACATCGCTTCCAGCGCCTCGTCCGAGTAACCGGATTCCCGCGGGGGCGGGTCGTCGAGCAATGACAAGGGCGGCAGTTCGGCGGCCTTGGTTGGCTCGAACAGCGGGACCTGCTTCTCCTTCTCCACGCGCTCGCTCGGTTCGATCGTCGGAATCACCGGCTCGATGCGCGGCGGCGTGCGTGACCCGGATCTGCGTTGCTCTTCACGCATGATCTCGGCGCGCGCTTGCTTGCGCTCACGCCCCTCCGCGACCGTCCGCGCTGTCAGGATGCGTGCGCGAATCCAGCCGAAGGCTTGAAGTGCCCACCGCCCCAGCGCATCCATGACGTTGAGCCACGACACCCCGAGGAACAGCGCGACCCCGGCCAGCCACAAGCCGATCATCAACAACGTCGCGCCCAGGAAACTCAATCCGGCCGCCAGGTTCTCGCCAACGAGCGCGCCCAGCACGCCACCCGCGGTATTTGGCAGCCCCTCGCCGCTCCAATGCAGCGTCGCGAGCCCGCAGCTCGTCGCGAGAGTCAGCAGGAAGCCGATGCCCCTGAAGGCGAGCGTGGCGCGTGACTTGAGCTCGGGCGCGGCATGCGCGCGATACAGCACCCAACCGATCACCGCGAGCATCACCGGGAACAAGAATGCCGGACGACCGAACAGAAACAGCAGCACGTCGGCGAACCACGCACCGATCGGACCAATGGCGTTGCTCACAGCTCCGGGTTCACCGGTGAATGAGAAACCCGGGTCGTGCGAATCGTACGAGATCAGCGCGGCGAATAGGATGAGCGCGAGGAAGGCGAACAGCAGCAACGCGCTTTCGCGCAGCGCGCGGCGCACGGGCTGCGCTAGCGTCGAGGCGTGCGTGCGGGGCTCGATCGATTCACTCAAGAGAAAGCTTCACCCGTGCGTTCATCCCGTGCTTTAGGAGAATACTATAAGCGGCTGATTATTAGAACCATTTCAGGCGGTGAGAAGCGCCGGATGAACGACCCTGCCGGCCTGCACGTTGATGCCCTTGGCGAGATCGCGATCGTCGTGCCAGTCCCCGTCGGCGAGTCGTCCGGCATAAGGCGCAATCGCGGCGGACAGCGCCTGCGATGACGTGCGCGGCACGGCTCCCGGCATGTTGGTGACCGTGAAGTGCGTGACGCCTTCCCAGACGTAGGTCGGAGCGTCGTAGGTCGTTGGTCGCGTGGTCTCAATGCAGCCGCCCTGATCCACCGAGATATCGACGATCACGCTGCCGGGCTGCATGCTCCGCACCATCTCGGCACTCACGACGTGCGGTGCGCGCGCACCGGTCACGAGCACCGCGCCAACGACGATGTCGGCGCTGCGCACGGCATCCGCCACGTCCGCGGTGTGGGGATAGAGACCAGTCACGTTGGCGCCGAGCGAGCGCGCCGCCACCAGTTTGTCTCGATCCTTGTCGAATACGACCACGTCCGCACCGAGCCCCGCCGCGACCACCGCCGCGTTCCCCCCCGCGACGCCACCGCCCAGGATGACGACGCGACCGCGTCGTGCAGCGGGCACTCCACCCAGCAGGATTCCCTTCCCGCCCTGCGGCTGATGCAACAGGCAGGTCGCGATCTGGATCGAGAGACGGCCAGCGATATCGCTCATCGGCGCCAGGAGCGGCAAACGGCCCTGATCGTCCTCGACCGTCTCGAAAGCCACCGCCGTGAGGCCGATTTCGCACAGCCGCCGCGTGAGATCGGGCAATGCGGCCAGATGCAGGTAGCAGAACAGCAGGTGATCCTTGCGCAGCAGGTTGAGGTCGGCGTCGATCGGCTCCTTGACCTTGACGATCATCTGCGCCTTGACGAACACCTCGCGCGCCGTGCCCAGAATACCGACACCCACGTCGCGGTAGTGCTGGTCGACATATCCACTTTTTTCTCCGGCCCCCGCCTCCACATACACTTCATGGCCATTGCGGACGAGCTCGGCGCACGCCGATGGAATGAGACCCACGCGACCTTCGCGCGGCTTGAGTTCGCGCGGAACACCAATTCGCATGTCGTTCTCCTCGAAAACCTGCCGGAATCACGCTTTGCCACGCCGGAGGATTCACTTACCATTGCCGCATCGGGCGCACATCGCGCCGCGCTACCAGGGGCAGCGATTACAGCAAACGGTTCTTGGACCGTATCCGGCAGGCTGAGAGTCGCGCCGGGTTGGGAAAAATTGAGGGCGAATTATACATGACGGCCGCGCGCCACAGCCGGCTCATCGTTCTGGGTTCCGGACCCGCGGGCTACAGCGCTGCGGTGTACGCTGCGCGCGCGAATCGCAAGCCGCTCCTGATCACCGGGATCCAGCAGGGCGGCCAGCTCATGACCACCACGGACGTGGACAACTGGCCGGGCGACGTCGAGGGGCTGCAGGGGCCGGCGCTCATGGAGCGCATGCGCCACCATGCCGAGCGCTTCGGCACCGAGATCGTGTTCGATCACATCGCGGCGGTCGATCTCAGCCGGCGGCCCTTTCAGCTGCGCGGCGATAGCGGCGCGTACACTTGTGACGCATTGATCATCGCGACCGGCGCGTCCGCCCGCTACCTGGGACTCGAATCCGAGGAGAAGTTTCGCGGCAAGGGCGTCTCCGCCTGCGCCACCTGCGATGGCTTCTTCTACAAGGGACAGAGGGTCGCCGTCGTGGGCGGCGGCAACACCGCGGTCGAAGAGGCGCTCTATCTGTCCAACATCGCCTCGCACGTGACCCTCGTTCATCGCCGCAATCGGCTGCGTGCCGAAAAGATCCTTCAGGATCGCCTGTTCGAACGCGAACGAGCGGGCTCGGTAGAGATCGTCTGGAACCATGTCGTCGATGAAATCGTGGGTGATCAGAGTGGTGTCACCGGCCTGCGGATCCGCGAAGCCGCCAATGGCAAGAGCCGCACCCTGGATCTGCACGGCGTGTTCATTGCCGTGGGCCACACGCCGAACACGCAGCTCTTCGAGGGTCAGCTCGAGATGCGCGGCGGCTACATCGTGGTCAAGACCGGGCTCGACGGCGACGCGACCGCCACCAGTGTGCCCGGCGTATTCGCCGCGGGCGATGTTGCGGATCACGTGTATCGCCAGGCTGTGACCTCCGCCGCCACGGGCTGCATGGCGGCCCTGGATGCCGACAAGTACCTCGAGGCCGCCGGCAACCGGTAGCTCGATTGCCGTTCCCGATGCAGCAGCGTGTCCTCTCCAGCATCGACGAGGTCAGCGCAGCCGACTGGAACGCGCTGAGCGGCGCGCAGGCGCCCTTCCTCAGGCACGAGTTCCTGGCAGCGCTCGAGCATCAGGCATGCGTCGGCGCGACGAGTGGCTGGACGCCGAGCCACCTGACGCTCCACGACGCAAGGGGCCGGCTGCTTGCAGCCATGCCGTTGTACCGCAAGCTCCACTCGTGGGGCGAATTCGTCTTCGACTTCGCCTGGGCACAGGCGTACACGCGTGCCGGGCTCGCCTATTACCCGAAGCTCGTTGGCGGCGTGCCTTTCACACCGGCAACCGGCCCCCGGCTTCTGGTCGCCGCAGCGGAGGATGCGGATCAGATCAGGCGCCAATTGCTCGAGCACGTGCTCGAGTTCGCTCGTGACGAGCGTGTGTCATCATTGCACGTGCACTTTCCTGAAGAGGCACGCGCACGCGAACTCCAGAGACAAGGGCTCATGCTTCGCCGCGATTGCCAGTTCCACTGGCACAACCGCGACTACCACAGCTTCGAGCACTTTCTCGAACATTTCACCGCAGACAAGCGCAAGAAAGCACGGCGCGAGCGCCGTCGCCTGCATGAGTCGGGCATCAGTTTCACGACGCTTGCGGGCGGCGACATCGATCAACGCCTGTGGAAGAGAATCTATGGCTTCCACGCCGACACCTTTCTGCGCCACGGGCACACGCCCTACCTGAGTCTTGGATTCTTTCTCGAGGTCGCCGAGCGGCTGCCCGACAGCATCGTGGTACAACTGGCCTCGTCGGGTTCACAACCCGTTGCGGCGGCGATCTGTTTCAAAGGGACCGATACCCTCTACGGCCGCTACTGGGGAACGAGCGTCGATCTTCACAGCCTGCATTTCGAGATCTGCTACTACCAGGGAATCGACTACTGCATCCGCAACGGATTGCAGCGGTTCGAGCCCGGCACGCAGGGCGAGCACAAGGTGAGCCGCGGCTTCGAACCCGCGTACACGTGGTCAGCCCACTGGATCGCCGATCCGCAATTCCGGCACGCGATCGGCGAGTACTTGCAGCGGGAGGCCGCGGCAGTGACGCAGTACGCCACCGACGTGCTCGAGCACGTGCCCTACAAGGAAGCCTCGCCGCCACCGCCCGCCGCCGCGTCGGCCTGATCCCGTTCATGAACTCGATCGTCTGGTTGAGCGACGAGGCAGGGGTCGGCTTTCCGCCAGTCGCCAACGCACTCACCGAGCCCGATGGCCTGCTCGCCGCTGGCGGCGACCTGTCGCCGCAGCGCCTCATCACCGCCTATGAGCGCGGCATCTTCCCCTGGTATGCCGAAGGCCAGCCGGTGCTCTGGTGGTCACCCGATCCGCGCGCCGTCCTCTTTCCGGCAGATCTGCGCATCTCCAGGAGTTTGCGCAAGCGCATGCGAAGCGCCGGTGTCGAAACGCGCCTTGACAGCGCGTTCTCCGCTGTGATCGCCGCATGTTCAGCACCTCGTTGTGCGGGCAATGGCACGTGGCTGACGAGCGAGATGATCGCGGCTTACGCGAGGTTGCACGAGCTCGGTTTCGCGCACAGCGTGGAATGCTGGCGCGAGGGGCAGCTCGTCGGGGGTCTTTACGGTGTCTGTCTGGGGCGCGTGTTCTTCGGCGAGTCGATGTTCAGCCGCGAGACGGACGCGTCCAAGATCGCGCTCGTGCGCCTGGTCGATGAGGCAATGGCGCGCGGCATCGCCGTCATCGATTGCCAGATCACCTCACCTCACCTGCAAAGCCTTGGCAGCAGGTCGATCCCCCGCCGTGAGTTCACCAAGCTGTTGCTAGAGCACTGCCACCCCCACAACCGCGGATCGTGGGCGTAGCAACGGCGTCGACGCGGCGGGGCAGCGACAAAGCTAGACACCCACCCCCGGGCTATGCACAATTCGCGCGCCCTTGGGTTGCCCACACGGTTTGCATGGCCAAAGAAGAAGCGATTCAGATGGAAGGCGAGGTCGTCGAGACCCTGCCCAATACGACATTCCGCGTGCAGCTCAAGAACGGCCACATCGTCACCGCGCACATCTCGGGGAAGATGCGCAAGAACTACATACGCATCCTGACCGGGGACCAGGTCACGGTCGAAATGACGCCGTATGACCTGACGAAGGGAAGAATAATCTACCGTGGAAGGTGAGGAGTGAGACAGTGAGGTGGTGAGTCGTGAGTAGCGAACAGGCTGCCAGCCCTCACTCGTCACTCATCACTCACGTCTTCTCTTCTATCAACTCCGGCTCGTCGGTGGCGCGGGTGAAGAGCTGCAGCGCCGACCCATCCTCCGTCACCGTGACGCGCACATTACCGCCGCCGACCAGCTTGCCGAACAGCAGGTCCTCCGCCAGCGGCCGCTTGATGTGCTCCTGGATGACACGTGCCATCGGCCTCGCGCCCATCTTGGGGTCGTAGCCCTTGCGCGCGATCCAGGCGCGTGCAACGTCGTCGACCGTCAACGCCACGCCCTTCTGCTCCAGCTGTGTTTCGACTTCCACCAGCAGCTTGTCGACCACGCGCTCGATCGTCGACGGATCGAGCGAGCTGAACTGGATGACGGCATCGAGGCGGTTGCGAAACTCCGGCGAGAACATCCGCCGGATGGCCTCCAGTCCATCGCTCGAGTTGTCCGCTTGCGTGAAACCGATCGAGCCGCGGTTCATCTCGAAGGCACCGGCGTTGGTCGTCATGATGACGATGACGTGGCGGAAATCCGCCTTGCGGCCGTTGTTGTCGGTGAGCGTGCCATGGTCCATCACCTGCAACAGCAGATTGAAGACGTCCGGGTGCGCCTTTTCGATCTCGTCGAGCAGCAGCACCGAGTGCGGGTGCTTGGTGATCGCCTCGGTGAGCAGTCCGCCCTGGTCGAAGCCCACGTAGCCGGGCGGCGCGCCGATGAGCCGTGACACCGTGTGCCGCTCCATGTACTCGGACATGTCGAAGCGGATGAATTCCACCCCCATGGCGAGCGCGAGCTGACGGGTCACCTCGGTCTTGCCGACGCCCGTCGGTCCTGCGAACAGGAATGAACCCACGGGCTTACGCTGATCGCCGAGCCCGGAACGCGACATCTTGATCGCGGCTGCCAACGCCTGGATGGCGGTGTCCTGCCCGAAGATCGTCAGCTTGAGGTTGCGCTCCAGGTTCTTGAGGACGTCGCGGTCGGAAAGCGAGACATTCTTGGGCGGAATTCGCGCCATGCGCGCCACGACATTCTCCACTTGCTCCACGGTGACCGTCGATTCACGCTCGGCCGCCGGTTTGAGTCGCAAGCTCGCGCCAGCCTCGTCGACTACGTCGATGGCCTTGTCCGGCAGGTGCCGGTCATTGATGTGGCGTGCGGAGAGTTCCGCAGCCGCGCGCAAGGCGTCCTCCGCATATTGCACGCCGTGGTGCTCCTCGAAGCGCGGCTTCAACCCGACCAGGATGTCCACGGTCTCGGCCACGCTGGGCTCCACGACGTCGATCTTCTGGAAACGCCGCGCGAGCGCATGGTCCTTCTCGAAGATACCGCGATACTCGTTGTAGGTTGTCGAGCCGATGCAGCGCAGCTCACCGTTGGCCAGGACCGGCTTGATCAGATTGGAGGCGTCCATCACGCCGCCCGACGCCGCGCCCGCGCCGATCACCGTATGAATTTCGTCGATGAACAGGATCGCCCCGGGGTTCTTTTTGAGCTCGGTGATCACGCCCTTGAGGCGCTTCTCGAAATCGCCGCGATACTTGGTGCCCGCGATCAAGGCGCCCATGTCGAGCGCGAAAATGGTGCAGTCGGACAGCACGTCGGGCACCTGGCCCTCGACGATCATCCGCGCCAGGCCCTCGGCGATCGCGGTCTTGCCGACCCCCGCCTCACCGACGTAGAGCGGGTTGTTCTTGCGGCGGCGGCACAGGATCTCGATGGTGCGCTGGATTTCGGTGCGGCGGCCGATGAGTGGATCGATCTTGCCCTCGGTGGCGAGCGTGTTCAGGTTGGTCGTGTACTTTTCGAGCGCGCTCGAGCCGCCCTCGGCTTCCCGCTCGCCTTCCAGGCCGGTCGCCTGCTCGTCCTTGTCGCCCCGCTCATCCGCGATCTTGCTCAGACCATGCGAGATGTAGTTGACCACGTCGAGACGCGCCACGTCCTGCAGGCTCAGGAGGTAGGCCGCGTGCGATTGCTTCTCGCTGAAGATGGCCACCAGCACATTGGCGACAGAGACCTCCTTCTTGCCGCTCGACTGGACGTGAAACACGGCGCGCTGCAGGACCCGCTGGAATCCCAGCGTCGGCTGGACCTCGCGTTCGTCATCCTCGGGAAGGCGCGGCGTGTTCTGGTCGATGAAGGACTTCAGCTCGGCACGGAGCTTCTGCGTATCGGCGCCGCAGGCACGCAGGATCTCGCGCACCTTGGGCGTGTCGAGAACCGCGAGCAGCAGGTGCTCGACCGTCATGAATTCATGGCGGGCTTCGCGCGCGCTCTGGAAAGCGTCGTTGAGACAGTATTCAAGTTCGTTGCTTAGCACCGTCAGGCCTCTTCCATGGTGCACAACAGCGGATGCTGCTGCTGTCGCGCGTAAGTCATTACCTGTGCCACCTTGGTCTCCGCGATCTCCTGGGTGAACACTCCACACACACCCTTGCCCCTAGTATGCACTTCAAGCATCACGCGGGTCGCCGTAACACGGTCCAGATTGAAGATGCGCTCCAGCACGTCGACCACGAACTCCATCGGCGTGAAGTCGTCGTTGAGTAGCACCACCTGGAAAAGCGGCGGTCGCTTAAGGCGCGGCTTGGCCTCCTCCACCAGCAGCCCGGAACCGGATTGACCCTGCTCTTCCTCACTCATATCGACAGGCATTCACCGCGACGGTTCTCGAGTCGTGAGTCCTACGTTGCGGTCCGCCAGCGCCCGAAATGATGCCGCGCACAGCGCCTGTTTATAGGGCGCGAGCGAGCGCAAGACAAGTCAGCCTGTTGGCACTCGAAACGCTCCAGATCTGACCCCGATTGCCTCTCGCGTACGTTCACCATCGGCAGCGCTCAAGCGGTGTCCTTAGGAGGTGCCGCGCAGCTTGAGTGGCATGACATATCGCGCCCGCGCGGAGCACTTGTTGACGGCCGGCGTAACCCGAGGCAAAACAATTGCTTGAGAGCTAACAGTGGGAACTCGTATCATTGCTCTCAAAGCGAGCGGCACGCGCCGCCGTGCGAGCACCAGCCCCATATCAAGGGCGCAGACGCGAGAGCCTCGAAAGTCGATGAATTCTAGCTCGATTATGAGCGGCATCAGGGGCCTGGGGCCTGAGCTGCTCGCCGGCTCCATCGCCTCGCGATTGCCGTCGATCGTCACGTGGGTGCTGGTCGTGGCGATCGGTGTGCAGGCGGCAGTCATCGTGCGTGACCTCATTCCATCGCAGCCACCTGCCGTGGTGGCAGCGAGCGCGCCGAGCTCGGGGCCTGGCGCGGGCATATCCCGCAGCGCAGTGGACGTTCAGAGCATCATCAATGCCCACCTGTTTGGTGTGGCGAATCCCGCCGAGCAGGTTGCAGGCGACCCCTCTGACGCGCCCGAGACCCAATTGAGCCTGGTATTGGCCGGAACGATCACGGCCAGCGATCCGAAGATCGGTTTCGGAATCATCGGCGAGAGCGCCGCCGCCGCAAAACTGTATTCGGTCGGCGACAGTGTCCCCGGCGGAGCGCGCCTGCACGCCGTGTACGGCGATCGCGTAATTCTCGAACGCGGCGGCCGGCTGGAAGCGCTGTTTCTCCCCCGTGAATACAAGGGCGGGGCCCCTGCGCTGGCCCCGCAAGCGCGCAACGATGCGTCGGCCAGGCCCGGGGCCGCAGTGGTCGACCGCGTGCGCCGCATGATTGCGCAGGACCCCGGCTCGGTTGCCGAAATCATGCGCCCGCAGCCGGTGTTCGCGAATGGCCAGCAGCGCGGCTACCGCGTGTACCCGGGGCGCAACCGGGCGCAATTCGCCCGCTTGGGCCTCAGACCCGGTGACCTGATCATGTCGATCAACGGCACCCCGCTCGACGATCCGCAACGAGGCATGGAGATTTTCCGCTCCATCGGCAGCTCGGACCAGGTGCGAGTCACGGTCGAGCGTAACGGCAAGCCGGAGGAACTCACACTCAACATGGCGCAGATTGCCAACGACTTGCCAGTTGAGGCAAGCGGCAGCAGCGACGGGCTCGTCCCGATGGACCAAGCCGCGCCGATGCCGCCCGATCCCACAGAAGAGCAATAACCAGGACATACCGGGCGCGCCCGCGCAGGAACCATCGCATGAGCAGAACGCAACTCACCCAGTGCCCCGGCCGCGCGCCGGTCGCGCCGCGAGTGCCTCGATTCACGGCTTGGCTGCTGCTGACCGCCATGGCCACCTCGCTCAGCTACGCGCAGGATCAACCCACGATTACCCCCAACTACAAGGACGCCGACCTGAGCCAGATCGTCGAGGCGGTGAGTGAGATCACCAAGAAGAACTTCATCGTCGATCCGCGCGTGCGCGCACAGGTCACGATGGTGTCGAACTCGCCGATGTCCGCGGACGCCTTCTACGAGGCATTCCTGGCCATTCTGCAGGTGCACGGTTTCGTGGCCGTGCCGGCCGGCAATGTCATCAAGATCATCCCCGACGCGAATGCGCGCCAGGTCCCGGCAAACGACCTGCCCGACCGCATCAGCTCATCCTCGGATGAGATCGTCACGCAGGTGATCGCGGTCAAGAACGTGAGCGCCGCGCAGCTGGTACCGATCCTGCGCCCGCTGATCCCGCAGTACGGACATCTTGCCGCCTACCCGACCTCGAACATGCTGATCATCTCGGATCGCGCCAACAACGTGAACCGCATCGTCCGCATCATCCGCCGCATCGACCAGAGCGGTGACGAGGAGATCGACGTGATCCCGCTGGAGCACGCCTCGGCGATAGAGGTGGTGCGCGTCGTCAATGTGCTTTACCCCGCCGCGCAGGCTGGAGAAGGTGGCGTGGGCGTGAAGCTGGTCGCCGACGAGCGCACCAACAGCGTGCTCGTCAGCGGCGAGAAGTCTTCGCGCCTGCGGTTGAAGACGCTGGTCGCTCACCTCGATACGCCGCTCGAGGCTGGTGGTGACACCCAGGTGCGCTATCTCCGTTACGCCGACGCTGAAAAGCTGGCTGCGAAGCTCAAGGAGCAGGCGGCGGTCACTGCTGCCACCACGGGCGGCGCCCCGGGGCAGCCGGCAGCAGCGGCAGGACAGCAGGCCGATCGCAACATCACGATCTGGGCCGAGCCCGAAACCAACGCGCTCGTCGTCACCGCCCCGCCCAAGGTGATGCGGGCGCTGATGGCCGTGGTGGACAAGCTGGACATTCGTCGCGCGCAGGTCCAGGTCGAGGCGATTCTGGTGGCTGTCACGGCGGACAAGGCGGCGGATCTGGGCGTCAACTGGGCCGTGGACGGCAGCGGCGACGACTTCCTGCTGGGCGGATTCATTCAACCGATCGCGGGCACCAGCATCGTGGACATCATTCGCGGCGTGGACGACCCCTCGACGCTGACGAGCGCGCCCACCGGCATCACTTTGGGGGTCGGACGCGTGGGGGCGTCTGGAACGGATTTCGCCGCCATTCTCAGAGCGCTGCGAGCGGACGGCAACACCAACATCATCTCGACCCCATCGATCGTCACCATGGACAACCAGGAAGCCGAGATCAAGATTGCGCAGGAAGTGCCGTTCATCACCGGCTCATTCACGCAAACCGGGACCGACGCGACCAATCCGTTCCAGACGATCCAGCGCGAGGAAGTTGGCACGATCCTCAAGGTCACTCCGCAGATCAGCAGCGAGGGCGGCGACACCGTGATGCTCAAGATCGAGCAGGAAGTATCCGACATCGCGGCCAGCTCGCAAGGTGCCGTGGACCTGATCACCAACAAACGCACGATCACGACCAATGTGCTGGTGGAGGATGGCGGTATCATCGTGCTGGGCGGTCTGATTCGCGACGAAGTGCTCGACAACGAGCAGCGCGTGCCGTTCCTCGGCAGCATTCCGATCATCGGGCAACTCTTCAAGGTCCGCCACTCGCAGAAAGTGAAGACCAACCTGATGGTCTTCATCCGCCCCAAGATCCTGCGTGACGGCATACAGAGCACGATCGAGACCAACAGCAAGTACAACTACATCCGCGACGAGCAACTCAAGATGCACGACGGCAAGGTGCCGTTGCTGCCGTTCGAGAAGGGGCCTGCGCTGCCGGAACTCGGATCTGCACCGACGAGCTCACCCGCGGAAACAGCGCCACCATCGCCGGCTGCAGGCCCGGAGGGCGCCAAGACCGAGCCGGTGCCCGAGACGCCGGTGTCGCCGCCGCCTGACGAGGCAGCACCCCAATCCGAGTGAACGGACGCCTAGATGAATGAAACCGCCGTAGCCGCCTCCATCACGCCCGATCGTCGGCTCTCGTTCGCGTTTGCGAAACGTCACGGCGTGCTGGTGCGGCGGATCGCCGACGGTCACGCAGAGACTGTCTATCGTCCGGACGCATCGCCGCGGAGCGTTGCCGAAGTGCGGCGTTTCGTCGGACTGCCGCTGCAGCTCGAGCGCGTCGAAGCGGAGGCCTTCGACGCCCTCCTCCGGCAGATCTACGAGACAGGCTCCAATGCCGCCATGCAGATGGTCGAAGGATTCGAGGACACCACCGATCTCGCTCACCTCGCGCAGGAACTCCCAGAGCCGTCCGATCTGCTTGAGAGCGAGGACGAAGCGCCGGTGATCCGGCTCATCAACGCCGTACTCACGCAGGCGGTGAAGGAAAACGCCTCCGACATCCACATCGAACCCTTCGAGAATCGGCTGGTGGTGCGTTTTCGTGTCGACGGCGTTCTGCGAGAGGTCGTGCAGTCACGACGCGCGGTCTCGCCCCTGGTGGTGTCCCGCATCAAGGTCATGTCCAAGCTCGACATCGCCGAGAAGCGGCTGCCGCAGGACGGCCGCATCAGCCTGCGCATCGCGGGCCGCGCGGTGGACGTGCGCGTATCCACGATTCCGGCGGGGCACGGCGAGCGCGTCGTGCTGAGACTGCTCGACAAGCAGGCGGGCCGGCTCGATCTCGAATCTCTCGGCATGGATG
>DATBVX010000078.1:0-19798 GCA_036515135.1 Steroidobacteraceae bacterium | reverse complement strand
GCGAGCCGTTGCCGGCTCGCGGGTGATCAGCGGCGGCGCATGTCAGCCGCTCTGCTTCTTCTTGTAGAGGCGCACCTGCTCATTGAAGCGTTCCACTACGGAAGTGACTTCGTCCACCGCGGCGTTGTGCTTTTGCGTGTGCTTGAGCTCATAGTCCTGCTTCTTCGCGGCGAGGGCCTTCTTGCCTTCTGCGCTCGAGTCGGCCTCCTTTTCCATGGCGGCGAGGTCCTCGTCGCTCTCGAGCTTGATGCAGCTCAGATAGGCGGTCATTTCCTCATTGTACTTACCGACGGCCTGTTTCGCGGCGAGCATGTCTTCCTTGGTGGCGGTTTCGCCATTGGGAATGCTCTCCGGAGCCTTAGGGTAAGCGCACGCGCCATGAGCGACCGCACCGCACAGTCCCGTAGCGGCAGTCAAGGCAACAATCAGCGTCTTCATGTCATTCTCCTGGGCTTCTTTCAGCCCGATCTGGCAATCGCTCATTCGCGAGGGGCGTATCTTATTATCCATGCCGGCGGCTGGCTATCCGGCGGGCCATCGAGGGGCAATCCGTTCATGAACCTGATCCGTTTTCGCATCGATCTGCCCAACGGCGAATCGATTGGGCCGGGAAAGGTCGAGCTTCTCGGCCTGGTGGGGCGCCATGGCTCGATCAGCGCTGCCGCGCGGGCAATGAACATGAGTTACCGGCAGGCCTGGCTCAAGCTCGAAAGCCTGAATCGGGCTCTCGATGCACCGGCGTTTGAAACCGTCACCGGCGGAAGCCACGGCGGCGGTGCCCGATTGACGGCCGCGGGGCGAGAGCTGGTGGCGCGATTCCGGGTACTTCAGGGCGCGCTCGAGTCCGTGGCGCAACGCCAACTGGCGCCATGGGTGCGCCGGGCGCGCAAGAAACGCTTGCGCACCCGGGCAAAGCTGCGATCGGCGAGGCGGCCTGTGAGCCGGCGTCATGGCCCCACCGCGCGTCGATCGAAGCGACGGCCCTGAGCCGCAACGGCTTTCACGAGAGCAAAGCAACGTTTGCCGGCCTTGAGATCGAGCTCGCGAACCGCGCTGTGCGTGATGCGTGCGAGCAGCGTGGTTCCGGCAACGGCCAGGTGGACCAGGACTGACCCGTTCAGAATCTCGAGACGCGTGATCTCAACCGACAGGATGTTGCGGGCGCTCACATGGCGCGGCGGCTCGAGCGCGATCAATACATCGTCGGCGGGAACATAGAGCCGCACGCGGCTGCCGGGTTCGATCTGCGCGAGCGCGACCCGCAACGACAACTCATCGCACCGGATCGTGGCCAGTCGCTCCGCGGCATCGATCCGATCGGCGATGCCTTCGAGTACGCTGCCGATGACGCTGGCGCCGACAATCGCGTGCAGCTCTTCCGACAGGCACATCTCGCGCAGCGGCCCACTCGCCACGATCCTGCCCCGGTCGAGCAGCACCAGGTGTTCCGCGAGCCGCAAGACCTCGTCGAAATCGTGGCTCACGTAAACGATCGGTATTCCCAACTGCTCGCGCAGCCTCTCGAGATAGGGAAGGACCTCGTCGCGACGCTCCGCATCGAGTGACGCCAGCGGCTCGTCGAGCAGCAACAGGCGGGGCTGCGCGAGCAACGCACGACCCAGGGCGACGCGTTGGCGTTCGCCGCCCGACAGCTCGCGGATGCGGCGTGCGAGCAGTGCCGCGAGTCCGAGCAGGTCGACGACGGCGTCGAAACGGATCGGCGCCTGCCGCCCACGAACGCGTCGCAGGCCGTATTCGAGATTGTGGCGGACGTCCAGGTGCGGAAAAAGCCGTGCGTCCTGAAAGACACAGCCCACCGCCCGATGCTCCGCGGGTACGTTCACGCCAGCGGCGGAATCGAATAGCACGGTGCCCTCGAGCACAATCCGGCCACGTGCGGCCGCGAGCAGCCCAGACAAGAGTGACACCACCGTGGACTTGCCCGCGCCCGATCGGCCGAAGAGTGCGGTCACACCCGGACTCGGCGCCGAAAAAGCCACCTCGAGCGAGAAGTGGCCTTGTCTTAAGCTGCAGTCGAACTCGAGCATGTCAGGGGCCCAGCCGGCGCCGCGCGAACCGCGCGAGCCACTCGGATAGCAGCAGTCCTGCAAGACCGAGCGAGACCGACAAGGCAGCGATTCGCACCGCGGCCACATCGCCGTCGGGCGTCTGTATCGCCGTGTACAACGCGAGTGACAGCGTGCGCGTCTCACCCGGGATGTTGGATACGAACGTGATGACCGCGCCGAACTCCCCGAGGCTGGCGGAAAATGCCACGATCCCGCCGGCAAGGATTCCCGGAAGACTGAGCGGCAGGGTGATGCTGAAGAAGCGGTCCCAGCCGCGTGCCCCGAGCGTGCGCGCGGCGGCTTCCAAACCGGGATCGATGTTCTCCATCGACAGGCGAATCGCGCGCACTACCAGGGGAAACGACATGACGGCCGTGGCGAGAGCTGCGCCCGAGGTCGTGAAGACGAGTCGCAGGCCGAAGTGTTCGCTGAGCCACGCACCTATCGGTCCGCGACTGCCGAAGATCAAGAGCAGGAAATAGCCTACGACGACGGGTGGCAGCACTAGCGGCAGGTGGAAAGCGGCGTCGAGCAGGGTGCGGCCAAAAAACGGCCGCCTGGCAAGTAGCCACGCGACCGCGATGGCAAACGGCAGACTCAATGCGACGCTGCGCGCCGCCACTTCGAGGCTGATGCTCAATGCCTGCCATTCATCCGGCGTGAACATCGTGATTACGGGATCACAAAGCCATACTTGCGAAAGACTTCGAGTGCATCCGGCGAGGTGAATTGTGCGAGCAACTCGCGTGCGCCGCCGCGATCGTGCCCGGACACGACGGCAAAGGAGTACCGGATCGCCTCGTGACTCGCCGCCGGAAACTCCGCGACGACACGCACCGACTTCGAGGCGCGCGCATCGGTGGCGTAAACGATGCCGAGCGGGGCTTCACCACGCTCGACCAGTGCCAGCGCCGTGCGAACGTTTTCGGCGCGTGTAAGGCGCGGCTCCGCGATGTCCCAGACACTGAAGTACTCGAGCGCCTGCTGCGCATAACGGCCTGCCGGCACGTGCACAGGATCCCCGGTCGACAGCCGGCCGTCGCCGAGAAGAGCCAGGAGGTCGAAGCCTTTGCTGAGCTCGACCGCGCGGGCCCGATCGGTCGGCGCAACCATCACCAGCCGATTGCCGATGGGTCTGATCCACGTACCCGCGGCGATGAGCCGGCGCTCATCAAGATATGCCATCCAT
The DNA here is from genome assembly GCA_036515135.1 of Steroidobacteraceae bacterium. Classification (GTDB taxonomy): domain Bacteria; phylum Pseudomonadota; class Gammaproteobacteria; order Steroidobacterales; family Steroidobacteraceae; genus DATBVX01. The sequence continues at coordinate 16,540 of DATBVX010000078.1, read as the reverse complement.
TCCTCGTCGGCCGACAGGAATACGTCGGCTCCGGCGCCATTCTCGATCTGGCGGGCGAGCGTGGAGGTCGAGGCGAACGACAACCTCACGGAGCGCTTCGTATCGCGCTCATAGCGGGCGGCAAGCTCCGCGACCGCGTCGGAAAGCGAGGCGGCCGCGAAAACGGTGAGCGGAGGCGGGGGCGCGGTTTCTGCGCTCGCGCTTACGAGCGCCAGGGTCAGCGCCGCCAGCGCCGCCAGGATCGGGGCAGATACGGTGGGCATGCAAGTGTCTCTGTCGATGCGCGTTATTCTCGCGCGGATACAGCGAGATCGCCACTGCAGCGAGCACGTCGAGGAAAAGGTGGACGCGCTGCGCGTAGGTCGTCAGTACGCGACCGATTGGCATCGCTTCCTTGCGCTAAGCGGGCCCCGGGCAGCCTGATTCACCGGGTGATCCCGTTTGAGGTACGCTCCGGGCCCATTCTCCCGGAAAACTCCCTTGAATCGATCGAGTGAAACTGGTTCGCTGATTTCCCATGCAATTCACCTCGTGGTGCCGGTAAGCTTGTGACTTTCCAGCCCAATTCCGTGCTGGCACCGGAGTTGCTCGCTTCCAGCCAGATGCCCGCGCCCGTCGTCACCGCCAGCCAGCTGCCCCTGTTTCATGTCGTGGGGTTCTCCGGCCACCGGCAGCTCGCCAACGCCGCCGGTGCAGCTGCGGCGATTCGCGGCGCCCTGGAATTCCTTCAGCGACAGGTCCCGGGCGAATGGATTGCGCTGTCCTCGGTCGCCGGGGGCAGCGACCAGCTGTTTGTGCAGCAAGCGCGGGCGATCGGCCTGTCGTGGCATGCCATCCTGCCGCTGCCACGCGCGGAATTCGCCCAGGATTTTACCCCCGCCGAATGGACAATCGTGGAGGAGACCCTGGCCAAGGCAGACCATCTGCGCGTCATCAGCGAAAACGGCGCCCGCGAAGACGCCTACCTTGACTGCGGCATGGAGACGGTGAATGGCGCCGATGTGCTGCTCGTTGTCTGGGACGGCCAGCCCGCGCGGGGCAAAGGCGGCACCGCCGACGTGGTCGAATATGCGAAGTCGATCGGCAAGCCGGTGATGGTCATCGACGCCACCACCCACGATACGCGCAAGGAAAACTGGACCAAGCTCGAGCTCGGTGACGCCAGCCTGGCAGAGCTGAATAAACTGCCGGAAACCACGAACGCTTCGGCGGAAAATCCCTTCAGGGCCCCCGATGCCATTTTTTCGTTCCAGCAGAAGTGTGACTACGCCGCGAGTCACGGGGCACCACAATTCCGCCGGCTGATTGTCTCGACGGTACTGTTGCATGTCATCGCGACGCTGATCGCTGCGGCGGTCCTGGCCTATGGCCTGCACCTGATCGCGCTGCCCTGGGTCGAACTGCTTTGCCTCGTCACCGCGCTGGGAGCGGCGCTGGCGCTGCGCCATCACCTGCATTCGCACCACAGCTGGGTGCGCTGCCGTCTCGCCGCGGAATTCTGCCGTTCGGCACTTGCCACGTGGGGCCTACCCCGAGCCACTCCGCTGTTGCAGGATCTCGATCTCGCGGGCGTGCGTGGCTTGACACGCGCGCTGCACATTCTGCACAGCCGCTCCTCCGCGGCGCGGCCAGTGCCAATGGAAGAATTCAGAAGAATCTATCTCGCGAAGCGCATCGATGACCAGCTGGCTTACTACAAGAAGCAGGAAAGCCGCGCGCTGCCGTTGTTCAGCCGGCTGAAACTGAGTTTCTGGATCGCCACCATTCTCGCGCTCGTGTTCACGGCGTGCTACGCCGTTGCCCGCACACTCGATCTGGGGTTGCCCGAGTGGATGCAGGCAACGGGGTTCGGTTTTCTGCCGATCTCCCTGCCGGTGGTGGCGGCGTCGGTCATCTCGATCATCTCGATCAACGACCTGCAACGCCGCGTGGCGCGCTACCGCGAAATGCAGACCATGCTCGAGGCCAGCCGCACACAAGTCACCTTCTGCCAGACATGGAACAGCCTCGAGCGCATCGTGCTCAAAACCGAACGCGCATTGCTGCAGGAAGTGATCGAGTGGCACTCGATCATGAGCTTCAGCGAATCGCACTAGAGCGCGTCCGATGAATCCTCAGTTCAAGTACCGCGCCTTCATCAGCTACAGCCACGGCGACGAAAGCTGGGCCAAGTGGTTGCACAAGAGCCTGGAAACATACCGGGTGCCGAAGCACCTCGTCGGGACTGAGACTGTATTCGGTCCCGTTCCAGAACGATTCGCGCCCGTGTTCCGCGACCGCGACGAACTGGCTACTGCGACCAACCTCGGCGAGACGCTGATCAGGGCACTGGAACAGTCGGCCTTCCAGGTCGTGATCTGCTCACCGGCGGCGGCGAAATCGCGCTGGGTCAATGAGGAAATTCTGACGTTCAAACGTCTGGGCCGTGAGCGCCGTATCTTCTGCCTGCTCGTCGCCGGCGAACCTGGTGCCTCTGCGGTTCCGGAGACCGCGGAGCTGGAATGTTTTCCGAGTGCGCTGATCTACAAACTGGACGGGGATGGGCAGCTCACGGCGGAACGCAGCGAACCGATCGCGGCAGACGCGCGGCCTCACAAGGATCGCAGGCAGGACGTCCGGCTGAAACTGCTCGCCGGGATGTTGGGTGTCGGTCTTGATGAGCTGAAGCGGCGGGAAGCCCATCGCCGCCAGCGGCGCTTGATGGCGCTGGTCTCTGCGTCCCTCGCCGGCATGGTGATCACATCAGCGCTTGCCACGGCCGCTTGGATTGCCCGCAACGAGGCCGAACGCGAGCGCGGCCGCGCGGAGGCGGAAGCCGAGACTGCGCGGCAGACCACTCGATTCATCGTCGATCTGTTCAAGGTTTCGGATCCGAGTGAGGCATTGGGAAACCGGATCACCGCGCGCGAGATTCTCGACAAGGGCGCGGCTCGCATCGAAAAGGAGCTGGTCGACCAGCCGGCCATCCAGGCGACGCTGATGGACACCATGGGGACGGTTTACACGAGCCTCGGGTTGTATGGGGCTGCCATACCGTTGATGCGACAGTCCTTGGACAAGCGCAAGGCGCTGCCGGGTGATCAGGAAGCCGTGGTTGCGCAGAGTCTGCATCACCTGGGTGAGGCGTTGACGCTGAATGCCGACTATGCGGAGGCGGGGCAGCGCCTGCGGGATGCGCTCGCCATCCAGCGAAAGCTGCTCGGTGATTCGCATCCCGATGTCGCACGGACGCTCACCGCGCTGGCCGATGTCATGTCATTCACGGGCGAATATGCCAAGGGTGAGCCCTTGATCAGGGAAGCGCTGCGCATCAGGAGATCACTCTTTGGTGAGGTTCACGCCGACATCGCCGAGAGTATCGGCGACCTGGGTGCGAACTATGGCCAACGCGGCGAGTTCAAGCAGGCCGAGACTTATCTGCGGGAGGCGCTGGCCATGCAGCGCAAACTGCATGTTTCGGTTCATCCGCAGCTGGCAGAAGCCATGAATAATCTGGGCTGGGCGTTGATGGGTCTGAACCAGCCTGGCCAGGCCGAACCCTTGTACCGAAGCGCGCTCGAGATGAAGCGGCAGCTTCTCGGTGACGCTCACCCCGAGCTTGCTGCCGGTCTGAACAATCTGGCCTTTGCGCTCGAGACCCGCGGTGACTACGAGGGCGCGGAGACGGCCTACCGCGAGTCGCTGGCCATGAATCGAAAGCTCTTGGGCAACAGTCATCCGGAAATCGCGGTCAACCTGAGCAACCTGGCCTTTGTTTTGTACGCCAAGGGTGACCACCAGGTAGCGATCGAAATGTTGCGGGAGTCCCTGGAAATGAACAGGCGAGAACTCGGTGCCGAGCACCGCATGGTCGCTGGAGATGCGGCGAACCTGGCGTACTGGCTCATCGATACGGGTGCCTACGCAGAGTCGGCGCAACTGCTGGACGAAAGCCTGGCTATTCGAAACAAGGTACTGGGCGAAAACCATCCACAGGTAGCCAGCACGCTGACTGTCAAAGCGAATCTCCTGTTGGCCACAAGGCGCTTTGAAGAGGCACGGGAGGCGGCCACGGAGGCGCGGCGCATTCTTGCGGTCAGCCTGCCGGAGGAGCATTGGCAGGTCGCCATGGCAATGAATGCCGAAGGCGCGGCGCTCGCAGGACTGGGTGACTACCAAAAGGCCGAGCCACTGCTGCTTGGGAGCCTCGCGAGACTTTCCGGCTCGCCCATTCCCAACCTTGCCGAAGTGGGCCGGGTCCGCCTCGCCACGCTCTACGCTGCCTGGGGCAAGCCCGAGCAAGCAAGCAAGTACCAAAATAATTAGAGCTCGCGTTCGGTCACCCCCTGGCGGAATGGCGAATGACTGAAGATCGAGCTTGCCGGGGTTCCAAATGACAGTTCGCTTACGTCTGAACTGTTAGCATGGGTCCCAAAATCCCGTGCGCTGAGCCAGCAACCTCAGCAAGCAAATCCTCGCGTAGCGATTAAATAAAATACAAGGCGCAAGCACAATGCATTCTCGAGCCCGAAAAAACGCGGCGTCCGCCGCACTCGCCATATTTATGTCGCTAGGTGCCACCAGCGCGTGGAGCCAGGGCCAGGCGCAGACCACCAGGCAGACACTCGACCGTGTCGACGCCTTCAACTCGACTGCGGTGCTCGAGATGGCGTTCGACGATGTTAACCGCACCAAGGACTTCATCAATCTGGGCATCGTTGGAGCGAATTTTTCCACCTGTAAGCTCACTGCGACTGACGGAATCTTTTGCCTCGATGGCAAGGTCGTTCGTCACTGGCCGAATACCCAGGATCCGCTAACATTTGTCGACAGGCTGAGCTGTAACGATCCGGCCCTGGGACTCGATACAAAAAAGACCAACACCTGCACAGGAATGACAGTTGACCTGGCGGGAGCGATCTGGCTCGCCGGAAAAAAGGCCAGTACCCACAGTCTGATCAAGGTCATTGCAAAGGCGGCTGCGGCCGCATGTCCCGATAACACCTGGAAGCAGTTGTCCGGATCTCTCCATTGCGCAAAAGAGTTCTACGCCGGCAGACCGCTGCTCGTCGACCTCGACCCAATCGATGGCGACGTCGGCGCAGCATTCAAACCCTGCCCAACCTGCGCCGCGCAGTCCGGCGTTCTCGGTCTCGAGGAAAGAAAGACCGCGGTATTTTTCCCGGATCCCAAACCTGCCAGCACCAGCAGCCCGATCGTGATTGCCAGTGGCAAAGGCTGGAATCTCACTGGCAACGAGCAGCTGCTGAGCAGCGCGCTGCTGCAGGTGCCGAGCGGCAGTTCAGTGGGCAACTTTGTGCTGGTGACGACCACCAATGGTCGTGTTCTGGCCAAGGGTACCGACGTGACCGGAACCGCTTTCGAGGTATTCAATATTCCTGCGGAGCGGGTCCAGCCCTCCGTGCAGTGCAGCTTTGCTTCCCAGCATTACGGTATCCGCACGAGTTCCAAGTCGGGACGGGTCTACGTGACTGACCGTAACTATTGCCAGGTGCTCGCACTGCTTCCCGACGGATCGCCATTGACAACGCTGATCAATGCCAACGATGGCCAGGACCTGACCCTCTCGACGTCCGACTCTTCGGGTACCTATCCGCCCATCGGGCCGACAACTGCGCCCGGCATCAGCATCGATCTCGCGGACTGCAGCGTGAACTGCACGCTGCTCACCAACGATGATGGGATTGCGGCAGCGTCGCTCGTCGGGGTCAGTCTCGCCGAGGGCAGCAACTCAGGCGCCACCCTGTTTCAGATCAAGGGGATTCCTGACTGTCGGTACGCCGGCGAGCCGAATTTTCCAGCGGCATTGAAATCGGTATGTGACAGCACTGCCGGCGTGATAATCGACCCTGACAACGTGGGTCACCCGGCCGCGCAGCGCTTGAACGCAACGCCGCTGCTGCCCAAGGAAGTGAGGTCCTTGTTCGACAACAGCGGTGTTCCGCCCAACGGATTGCCGCCATTACTGATCTCGCGCCAGTACCGAGCGCAGGACCGGACCGATTTCATATTCGACGCATTCTTTGCAGTCACCGAGGCAGGTGTTCAGTTCCGTGACACATTCACCGCCGAGTTCGACGTGCCGGTGCTTGAGGGAGTGCCGGCGAGTCTCGGATGCCTGCCGGTTGCGGGAAATCTGCTCGCTTGGGATGTGATGACGACGGTGTCGGAGAAATTCAAGACGGTCGATGATCAGTACGTCGACATGCTGACGAATATTGGCTGTATCAACCCGACCAGGACCTCTGGAGAACGGCTCTCGCTGCTGCCGTACAACCTGGAGATTGCGCCCGATACCTACGGGCCCACGATCCTCAGCCCGATACCATCAGTCACCATGGGCAACGATGCCGTTTTCGCGCGGCTGGTCCAGTCCCTTTACGACGACCTGGAGTATGTGCGTCGTGAACTGGCCTGCAAGCAGGTCGATTCTGTGCCCAGCGGGGGTCCTGCGCCGCTTCCGACCTCGGTTTGCGTCACGCTCGCGAATACCTGGCAGAATGGATTACAGAAGCTCGACAAGTGCATCGAGGCCGCCTTTCAGCCGAAACAGAGTGCGGGTGATGAGAACTGCCAGTCGTTTGTCAGCCAGCTGACGAATTACCGCGCGTCATTGCCCGCGACGACGTCTCCATCGGACGTGGCAAACCGCCTCGGTGAGCTCAAAGTGCGGGTGGATGTGATCCGCCATGTCTTCAACACGCGCTTTTTGCCATCGATACCCGCGGCCGGCTTCTGCAGGGAAAAGGATAACGATGGCAACCCCGTGACGTGCCCTGATCCGTGGCAGTGATCGCCACTTCACCGTGCCGATGCGTCAACCGCGGAAGAATCGCATGAGATCCGGGGTCGGCTGGCCAATTGAGCGTTGTGCCGTCAGTGACTGGGGCCGCGTCAACACTGGCGACAGGACGCCCGCGGCGATGCAGTCGCCGGTCGTCCGGCGGCGGGGTTACTTCGTCTCGGCAAGTTTGCGATAGGTTTCCGCAAGCGCCTCGCTTTCCTTCGCGGCTTCAAGCAGGTTCTCTGAAATGCGTTCGCAGTGCTGAACGACGCTCTCGTGAACCATCTTGGGGCCGCCGGCGCCGGCCTTATGCATCTGTGCCATCTTGATGTGCTGCTGGGCGCTTGCGCGGAAATCGGCCGCCTGCTTGGTGTATGTCGCGGCAAGCGCCGCGGGGTCTTCAGACGCGGGTTCTGCTGCCTGGAGTGAGGGCGCAAAAACCGCTGCGGCTGCCAGCGCGAGAATGAGCGCGCGCGCAGTGGTAATCGAGCGAAAAGTGAATGTCATTGGAATTCTCCAATACGTACCCCTATCGAACTTACCAAATTCAACTCGGAATGAGTGCTCGTAGAAATACCTAGTCGCTACGCGGTGTACGTATCCGCGGAAAGTACGGCATGTGACCGCAGCCGATCCGTAACGGTGATGGGCCGACGCTTGGTCCATCGGCTCCAAATGGAGCTACTCGTTGATCCGGCGCGATTCCGCGATCACGCGACCGTAATGAGCGAGCACCGCGGCCTGGCCGTTCGGGTTGAATGCGATGAAGTTGGGTTCACGCTGTTAAAAGCCGGTCAGCCGAAATAGACGTAGGCGCGGATCTCGACGCTGGCGCGCGGCTCGACGTCCGCCGGACAGGTTGGGTCGTTAAAGGCGCTGTGCGGGCAGCCCTGAACGGCGCTGCGATCGGAATCGAATGCCTTGAAGACGAGCGCCTCCTCCGGCCGCATGTTTGAGAAGTAATACCAGCGGTGATCGGGATTGAACCGGTACAGCGAGGACTCGAACCGGAGCTCGGACCCACCAGGAGGATCGATCACGGCGATGCCCGTGATCGCATCCTCGAGGCGCGCGCTCGGGGCTTCACAGACACCAAGAGGCACATCCTGGGGTGGTGGCGAGAGCACGCGCCAGATGTTGAATGCGGCGAAACGGCCGGTGAGCCAATATTCGGAATCCCGCACGCCGGCGTTCGCCAGATGCTGGCGGGCAAAGTCTTCGAACGACTTGCGGCTGTAGTCGACGTGGACGAAGCGCGCCGGGCGCGAGTTGAGCAGGGTTCCGGAATCCTGCGACCGTTCACCCCACCGCAATACGGGCCCGGTCACCAACACCTTCCGAGCGCCCGTGAGGTCGGCCATCAGCCGCTCGATCTCCGGCCGGTAGACACGCTCGACCTCTTCGGAATCGCGAAAGCTCTTCACCGCGCTCGGATGGTCGACCAGCCGGAATCCCTCGCGGTCGAGCGAGAGCCGCTGCTGGATGGCGCGCGCATCGTGGACGCAGATCGTGTGGGCAGCGAGCTTCAGGTTGTTCTGCTGGTACTTCTCGGAATAGAACACCGGCAGCTCATCCATCGGCTCGAGATAGTTCACGCTCGATTCGACGCCGCTGGTTTGCATAACGTGGCTTCCACGCATCGAAGCGATGATGAACCGGGCCAAACTCCGTCGCAATGGGTAGAGTAGCGCCCCAACAACAGAGGGCCGCGAATGTCCGTGCCATCCGAACAGGTTCTGCCACGCGTCACCACGGACGGCGTCGACACCGCTCACCGGCGCGTCATCTTCGCTTCGTCTCTCGGCACCTTGTTCGAATGGTTCGATTTCTATCTTTACGGCACGCTCGCGGTTTTCTTCGGTACGCTGTTCTTCCCGCCCGGAAATGAGACGGCCGCGTTTCTCGCCAGCCTCGCCACCTTTGGTGCCGGATTCGCGGTACGACCGCTCGGCGCGCTCGTCTTCGGCCGCATCGGCGATCTGGTCGGGCGCAAGTACACGTTCCTGATCACCATCGTGGTCATGGGCTCGGCCACCGCGCTCGTCGGTGTGCTGCCAACCTATGCGCAGATCGGCATCTGGGCGCCGGTGTTGCTCGTAACGTTGCGACTGGCGCAGGGGCTGGCGCTCGGTGGCGAATATGGTGGCGCCGCGACGTACGTCGCGGAACACGCGCCGCACGGCCAGCGCGGCTACTACACGAGCTGGATTCAGACCACCGCGACACTGGGGTTCTTTCTGTCGCTCGCAGTGATTCTCGGTTGCCGCCTGGTATTCGGCGACGAGGGTTTCAAGGACTGGGGCTGGCGGGTGCCGTTCCTGTTCTCCGTGATCCTGCTGGCGATCTCGGTCTACATCCGCCTCAGGCTCGAGGAGTCGCCGGTCTTCGTCGAGCTCAAGGCGCAGGGCCGGCACTCGCGCGCGCCGCTCACCGAGAGTTTTGGGCGGTGGACCAATCTCAAGTTGGTGCTGCTGGCGCTCTTCGGCGCAACGGCCGGGCAGGGCGTGGTCTGGTACACCGGCCAGTTCTATGCACTCTTCTTTCTTCAGAACACGCTCAAGCTCGATTTCAAGCTGGCCTACGCGCTGATCGCGACCGCGCTCGTCATCGGCACGCCGTTTTTCGTTCTGTTCGGCAGGCTTTCGGATCGAATCGGGCGCAAGCCGATCCTGGTGGCCGGGTGCCTGCTGGCCGCACTCACGTACATCCCGATCTTCAACGGTCTCTCGCACTATGCGAATCCGTCGCTCGCGGACTTTCAGCAACGCGCGGCGATCACCGTGGCGGCGCGCGATTGCCACTTCAATATCTTCGAGAAGCCCGCCACCTCCTGCGACCGCGCGCGCGACTTTCTGACCAAGGCGGGATTGAGCTATGAGTCGCTGCCTTACAGCGGTCGTTACGATGTTGTAACGACGATTGCGGGCCGGACTTTGCACGGTTTCGACGCGGCCGCCTATCGCGCGGCACTCGTGGAGAGCGGCTATCCGGCGGCGGCGGATCCCGCGCGCGTGAATCGACCGATGACGGTGCTGCTGCTCGTCATTCTCATGATTTACGTCACGATGGTGTACGGTCCGATCGCCGCGTTCCTGGTGGAGCTTTTCCCGACGCGGATCCGCTATTCCTCGATGAGCCTGCCGTATCACATCGGCAACGGCTGGTTCGGCGGCTTTCTGCCGTTTCTCGCCGCCGCCCTGGTGGTGAAATCCGGCGATATCTACTACGGGCTCTGGTACCCGATCGCTGTCGCGACGCTGACGGGCCTGGTCGGATTCCTGTTCATTCGTGAGACGAAGGACGCGGAACTCCGGCGTTAGGTGCATAATTGGCCTGGCGATGACAGCAGCATTGCGCATCGGTGGCGGTTCTTCCGCCGCCAATCATGCCGGGACTCTCAATAACTAATGTGACTCCGTTTCTCCTGAATCAGCTCGCAGCATGTGGTGTCGGTCTGCTGCTGTTGCTCGCGGCGCTGGGAATTCTGGTTTCGCGGCGCGCCTATGGGAGTCGAGTGATCTATGGGTCATGCGCGCTCGTCTGTTCGGCGCTCGCCGGCGTTGCGCTCTACGCGTTGCTCGCGCCCGGCTCAGGAGCTGCAGCAATTGAGCTTCCCATCGGGCTGCCACTGGGCCGAACCCGGGTCGGATTCGACGCGCTGAGCGCGGCCTTCGTCGTCATCGTCAACCTGACGACGGCGATCGTGAGTGCATACGCGATCGGGTACGGTACCCATGCGAGCGAGCCGCAGCGCGTCGTCCCTTTCTACCCGGCATTCATCGCCGGAATGAACCTCGTACTCCTGGCGCAGGACGCCTTTTCGTTCCTGGTCGGATGGGAATTCATGTCACTCGCCTCATGGGCGCTCGTGGTCAGCGAGGATCGCAGCGCGAGCAACCGCAGGGCGGGCCTGGTCTATCTCATCATGGCGACCGGCGGGGCATTGACGCTCCTGCTGGCCTTCGGCGTCCTCGCCGGCCCCGAAGGCGGCTACTCGTTCGACACGATGCGGCAGACAGCCGCGTTCGGGCCGGCCGCCATCGTGCTCGTGCTCGCGCTCCTCGGGGCCGGGTCCAAAGCCGGTCTCGTCCCGCTGCACGCGTGGCTGCCGCTGGCGCATCCGGCAGCGCCCAGCCACGTCTCCGCATTGATGAGCGGTGTCATGACCAAAGTGGCGGTGTACGGATTCATCCGCATCGTCTTCGATCTGTCCGGCCCGCCGTCCTGGTGGTGGAGCATTCCCGTGCTGATCGTTGCGGCAGTCACCGCACTGCTCGGCGTCCTCTACGCACTGATGGAGCACGACCTGAAGCGACTGCTTGCCTACCACACGGTCGAGAACATCGGCATCATCTTCATCGGTCTCGGTCTGGCGCTGGCATTCGAAGCGAGCGGCCTCGCCGTTGCGGCCGCCCTGGCGCTCATTGCGGCCATCTTTCATGTGTTCAACCACTCGCTCTTCAAGAGTCTGCTGTTCCTCGGTGCCGGCGCGGTTCTGAGTGCGACCGGAGAGCGGGACATGGAACGACTGGGTGGTTTGATACACCGCATGCCGGTCACCGCGTTTGCCTTCCTGGTGGGATGCATCGCCATTTCGGCGCTGCCGCCGTTCAACGGCTTCGTTTCCGAGTGGCTGACGTTTCAGGCGATTCTGCTCAGCCCGCAGCTGCCCCAGTGGATCCCGAGGCTCCTCGTTCCGGCCGTCGGTGCCACGCTGGCATGTTCGGCGGCGCTGGCGGCGGCCTGTTTCGTCAAAGCCTTCGGCTCGACGTTTCTCGGTCGTGCGCGTGCGCCGGCGGCGGGCGCCGCGACCGAGACCGATCGTTGGTCGTTGAGCGCGATGCTGTTGCTCGCGGCCCTGTGTCTCGGGGCAGGCGTCGTGCCTGGTTTCGTCATCGACAGCCTCGCAGGCGTAAGCGAGTCGATGGTGGGCGCGCAGCTGGCGGTACAGGGCGATCAGCCGTGGCTCCGTATCGCGCCGATCGACCCCGCCCGCAGCGCCTACAACGGGCTGCTGGTGTTCGTGATGATCGTCATCGCTGCCGTGCTGACGGCGATGATCGTACGACGCTTCGCATCGCACAGTTTGCGACGGTCGCACGCCTGGGACTGCGGATTTCCAGATGCCAGCCCGGCGACCCAGTACAGCTCCAGCAGCTTCGCGCAACCGATCCGCCGCGTATTCGGCAGCGCTGTATTCCGCGCACGCGAGCGCGTTGCAATGCCAAAGCCCGGTGACACAGGCACCGCCAAGCTGCGGCTCGACATTCACGATACCGTCTGGGAGGCGCTGTACGATCCCGTGATTCGTTTCGTAAACATGGCTGCCGATCGCCTCAATGGAATTCAGTTCCTCACGATCCGCAAGTATTTGACGCTGGTTTTCGCCGCGTTGGTCCTGCTGCTCGTCATCATCGGGGCGTGGCGGTGATGCACGGTTGGCAGTCGCAGCTGGCGCAACTCGTCTTGGTGCTGCTCCTGGCACCACTGTTGTCGGGGGTGACTCGCAAGATCAGGTCCCGGCTGCTTCGCCGGCGCGGCCCGTCCGTGTTCCAACCCTATCGCGACCTGCTGAAGCTGATTCGCAAGGAAGCTGTCGTTGCCGACAATGCGTCGTGGCTGTTTCGGATTGCTCCCTACGTCATTTTCGCGACGACCTGGGTTGCGGCAGCGCTGGTCCCCACGTTTGCCGCCGGTCTGACGTTCAGCGCTGCCGCCGATGTCATCGTCATCGTGGCGCTGCTCGGTACCGCGCGATTCTTTCTTGCGCTCGCCGGTCTCGATGTGGGCACCAGTTTCGGCGGGATCGGCTCCAGCCGCGAGATGATGTTCGCATCGCTGGCGGAGCCGGCAATGCTGTTGGTGGTCTTCACGGTGGCCCTGTTTGCGGGTTCGACCCAGCTCTCCTCGATCTCGGCGTTCATGGCGGGGCCCGACGTCGGCTTGAACATTTCACTCGCTCTCTCGCTCATCGCGCTGGTCATCGTGGCAGTCGCGGAGAACGCGCGCATTCCGGTCGACAATCCCGCGACGCACCTCGAGCTCACGATGGTGCACGAGGCGATGATCCTCGAGTATTCGGGGCGCCATCTCGCAGTGATCGAAGCTGCCGCGTCATTGAAACTCCTGCTCTACCTGTCGCTGATTGCCTGCATGTTCACTCCTTGGGGAACCACCCTTGCTGGCGGCGAGACGGTTGCTTACGCCATCGGTCTGGGGGCGTACGCACTCAAGCTGTTGGCGTTCGGCTTCGGGTTGGTCGTGTTCGAGACCGCGATCGCCAAGATGCGGGTCTTTCGCGTGCCCGAGTTCCTGGGCATGGCGCTGATGCTGGGCTTGCTGGGCGCAATCCTGCTGTTCGTCTCGAGAGTCTCGCAATGACGCCGCTCGAGACCGACATCGCCCATCTGCTGGCGGGGTCCATGGTTCTGGTCAGCTTCCTGCTGCTCTATCAGGATCGGATGTTCGCCCTGATCAATATCTTCGCGCTGCAGGCGTGGGTCCTGGCGTTTTCCGTCGCCTGGCAGGCATATCTGCAGCACGCGCCGCATCTGTTCATTACCGCGCTGATTGCGCTCGCGTTCAAGGGCGTGTTCATCCCGGTCGCGCTGCATCGGATCGTCGTGCGCCTCGGGATTCATCGCTCGATCGAAAGCGTCGTGAGCATCGGGCCCACGATGCTGTTCGGGATGGCGCTGGTGGCACTCTCGATCGTGGTCATGCTGCCGGTGACGGAAGCCGCCGGCGCATTCGTACGCGAGGATCTGGCATTCGCCCTGTCAATCGTGCTGCTGGGGCTGCTGATGATGGTCACGCGCCGCAATGCGGTCGGCCAGGTCATCGGATTCATGTCGCTGGAGAACGGGCTGGTGCTCGCCGCGACCGGCGCGCGCGGAATGCCGCTCGTGGTCGAGATCAGCGTCGCATTTTCGGTATTGATCGCCTTCATCGTCATCGGAATGTTCCTGTTCCGCATCCGCGAGAGATTTGACTCCGTCGACGTGCGGGCACTTGACATGTCGCGGGGTGAATCGGCATGAGCGCGTCGATTGGAATCGCCGCGCTGACCGGGCTTCTTGCAATCCCGGCTGTTGGCGCGCTGATCCTCGCGGCGATTCCGGGATACCGAATGTCGGCGACCATCAACGCGGTCGTCTGCGCGTTTACGCTGTCCTGCGCGGGTCTGCTCTATTCGCACCGGCCGGAGCCGTCGCTGTATCTTCTCGTCGACGACGTCAACACGGTCTTTCTCATCGTCGGCGCGCTGGTCGGCTTCACCACCAGCGTATTCAGCGCGGGCTACATCGCGCATGAATTGCAGACCAAGCGATTGCGAATCCGGGATGTGCGGTTTTATCACGCCATGTACCAGCTGCTGATGTTGGCGATGAACCTGGCACTGGTATCGAACAACATCGGACTGATGTGGGTCGCGATCGAGGTCGCGACGTTGACGACAGTGGTGATGGTCGGCATGTATCGCACCAGTGCCGCACTCGAGGCGGCCTGGAAGTATTTCATCCTCGGTTCCGTGGGAATTGCGCTCGCCCTCTTTGGCACGATTCTGGTCTACCTCGCCGCGCAGGAGCGACTCGGCCAGGGGGTCGTGGCGATGGCCTGGGACCGGCTCGTGGCGAGCTCGGGCACGTTCGATCCCGCCCTGCTCAATCTGTCGTTCGTGTTTCTGTTGCTCGGCTACGGGACCAAGGTGGGACTGGCCCCGGTCCACGCCTGGCTGCCGGACGCGCATGCGGAGGGCCCGACACCCATCTCAGCGGTGCTTTCGGGCCTGCTGCTCAATGTCGCGCTGTTTGCACTGCTGCGCTTCAAGCTGATCATGGCTGGAAACGCCGCGGTGATCTCGCCGGGGCCGCTGATGGTCGCGATGGGCCTGACCTCGCTGGTGTTTGCCGGGCTGATGATCTATCGCCGCCGCGACATCAAGCGCATGTTTGCGTATTCCTCGATCGAGCACATGGGAATCATCACGCTCGCGTTCGGATTGGGCGGGCCGCTGGCGAACTTTGCCGGGCTGCTGCACATGGCGATGCACAGCCTGACGAAGTCGGCCATATTTTTTGGTGTGGGTTACATTTCACAGCTCGAGGGGACGCAGCGGATCGCCGACATCCGCGGTCTCACCCGCAGTCAACCGCTGCTGGGTTGGCTGTTGGTGGCCGGGGTCGTTGCAATCGCCGGCCTGCCGCCATTCGGAATATTCACCAGCGAGTTCCTTCTCGTCACGTCGACGTTCGCGCGCTCGCCCTGGCTCGCCATCGCGCTGGTTACCGGTCTGGCGATCGCTTTCAGCGGCCTCATGCTGCGACTTCACGAGCTCGCGTTCGGCGACTCAGGAAAGCGACACGCGCTGCCCGCGTATCGTCTGGCGCCCATGGCATTGCACCTGGGCCTGGTCGCAATCGCGGGCCTGTATCTGCCGCAGACCATCACTACCTGGTTCCGACATGTTGCCAGCCAGCTCGGATAACCGAATTCGATTGGTCCTCATCGGATAGAGGAGCTCCATGCTCAAAGCCTTGCTCGGAAATCTCACTGCTGTGGCGTCCCATCGGGGATGGCCGCGTGTCGAAGTCGACGCGGGCACCTGGCAAGCGATCGGCGAGGCTTTGCGTGAAGGCAAACTGGATCTGCTGGGGGAATGGGGTGATGAAGCCGCTGTGCATTGCGCGCTTTTCGAGCCTGCGACGGGCCAATTGTCCATCGCATCCATCGCCGTGCGCGCCGACCGCGTGCCTTCGCTCGCTGTCTTTCACCCCCCGGCCATGCGATTGGAGCGCACCATCGTCGATCTCTTCGGCCACGAGGTGATCGGATTGCCTGATCAGCGAACCTGGCTCGACCACGGGCGGTGGGCAACTCGCGCACCGCTCGCGGCGCAGGCAAAGTCGCCCCAGTCGCCTCGTCCCTATCGTTTTCTCGAGTCGGACGGACCCGGTCTCCATCAGATTCCAGTGGGTCCCGTGCACGCAGGCGTCATCGAGCCTGGGCATTTCCGCTTCACTGCTACCGGTGAAACCGTCGTTCGTCTCGAGGAACGTCTCGGCTATACGCACAAGGGTATTGAGACGCTGCTCAGAGGTCAGAAAATCGACCAGGGTGCGCCGATAGCCGCCCGCGTTTCCGGTGACAGCACTGTTGCATACTCCCTGGCTTACGCACGGGCGGTCGAGGTGGCGCTTGCTTGTCGTCCACCTCAGCGCGCCGTCTGGTTGCGTGGCGTGATGGCCGAGCTCGAACGCATTGCGAATCACCTGGGGGATATCGGGGCGATCTGCAACGACGCCGCCTTCTCGATGATGCACGCCGAGTGCGGCATCCTGCGGGAAGAGACGCTGCGCACCTGTGCGGCGGCCTTCGGTCATCGCTTGATGATGGATCGGATTGTCCCCGGGGGTACGACGGCAGACCTGACGGCGACGGGTAAGGACGCGATCCTCGCGTTGACACAGGGTCTGAACCGGCAATTCCCTGAGCTGATCGAGCTGTATGACAACACAGCGTCTCTCCAGGACCGCACGGTCGGAACCGGAGGGGTCAGCGCGGCACTGGCCGCGGAGTTTGCCGCGGGCGGGTTCGTCGGTCGGGCCTCGGGCCGTTCCTTCGATGCGCGCGCCGCGCTGGCATACGAGCCTTACGATGCGCTACCCGTTAAGGCCGTGGTGCGGACCGAGGGCGATGTCGACGCGCGCGTCTGGGTCCGGATACTGGAAGTGCAGGCGAGCGTCGAGTGGCTCC
>DATBVX010000077.1:0-3644 GCA_036515135.1 Steroidobacteraceae bacterium | reverse complement strand
CATATCAGAACTGCAGTCCCAACGTGAACGTCCCGACGTACCCGACGTTTGCGCTGTCTCTTTCCAAGTCGAGAAGCAGCGAGCTGTTGTAGATTCCGTCGTTGTCGTTACGCGTGCTCCGCGATCCATATGCGCTGTAAGGCGTGGCGGAGTAAACGAGGTCGGAGACGTTGTCGTCCATGAACCATTGCGAGGTGAACTCGAAATTGCCGCTGCGCACCTTGAAGTGAATGTGCGTGGTACGGCCGGGATAGAAACCGGGATAGATGGTCGCAAAGCTTGCTGCGCCCGCTGAGTCGGTGAGCTGGTAGCCGCGCAGGAATGTCTGGCCGACCGTGTTTTGCGCCGCGACGTCGGAGTAGACGCCCGCGGTGTCGCAGTGCCAGACGTCGACCTGCGCACCCTCGATCACCGAGCAAGCGCCCGAGCTCACCCGATACACGCCGACCTGCAGCGCCAATGGCAACCCGTCCAGCACCTGGACACGTGTCGTACCAGACGTCAAAGCGGAGCGATTGAGCCCCTCGTCCACGAAATACGGTCCCTCCGTCGCGGACGGCGTAACGACACAGGACAGCGATCCCGAGCCGCCACCGCTTGATCCCGTGGCGGTGCTCGTTGCGCTCGTGCCCGAGCTGCCGCCGCCACAGCTGACCAGCGTGAAAGCGCCCAGGCTGCCGAGTACCTTGCGCCGATCGATCCGAATGCTGTTAATGCCTTTCAATGCCATTGCTCCTCTCCTGTTGCGAAATCGCCGTGATGGCGGCTCGGGCTGGGATGTTGGCAGCGAAAGTCGCGCGAGGATTTGTCGATCTGTAACCGAAGGTCCGGGATCCCGGGGCCAAAACAATTCCTTACAACTTCAAAACAGTACCGGGTTTGGCTTATTGGCCATTCGGAGCAAACTGCGTCCAACCGAATGGCCAATAAGCCAAACCCGGTACCGTTACACACCATGGCTGAGCGCCCCCATATCCTCATCGTCGACGATGATCGCGAAATCCGCCGGCTGCTCGGTGAATACCTGGAGAAGAATGCTTTTCGCACCAGCGGCGCAGCCAACGGCAAGGAAATGCAGCGCGTGCTCGGCCATTCGCTCGTCAATCTGATCGTCCTCGACGTCATGCTGCCGGGAGACGACGGGCTGAAGCTGTGTCGTGATCTGCGCGCGACCTCGCAGGTTCCCATCATCATGCTGACGGCCCGTGGCGAGGACGTGGATCGCATCCTGGGTTTCGAGCTGGGTGCGGACGACTACCTGCCGAAGCCGTTCAACCCCCGTGAGCTGCTCAGCCGCATCAA
Organism: Steroidobacteraceae bacterium; assembly: GCA_036515135.1. Lineage (GTDB taxonomy): Bacteria > Pseudomonadota > Gammaproteobacteria > Steroidobacterales > Steroidobacteraceae > DATBVX01. Next base: position 2,342 of record DATBVX010000077.1, on the reverse strand, counting down.
GGCCGTGTTGCGACGCGCGGCACATGCCCCGCGTGATCCAAGCCCAGCAATTGTCCGCGGCTACCAGTTCGCGGACTGGCGGCTCGATTCGACTTCGCGCACGCTCACGCACGCCAACGGCACCAGCGTTTCACTGAGTGGCGCGGAGTATCGCCTGTTGGTCATCCTGCTCGCCCACTCCACTCGCGTGCTCTCACGCATGCAGCTCATGGAGCTGGTGCGTGGCCGTGAGCTCGATCCCTTCGACCGCAGCATCGATGTGCGCATCAGCCGCCTGCGTCAGATCCTCGGCGACGATGCGCGCGCGCCGCAGATCATCAAGACCGTGTACGGCGAGGGGTATGTCATCGGCGTCCCGGTCAAGAGCGAATGAGCACCGCGCGCCCGCAGACGTGATCACTCTTCCGCAAACGATGTTCGGGCGCCTGCTTACCTCGCTGGTGGCGGCAGTGGGCGTAACCCTGATCGTCATCGTCGTGCTGGTTCTCGAGGACCGGCGCGAGCTCACCATGCGCGTTGGCGGCGTCGGCGATACCTCGCGGCGCATCGCCGAGCTCACCAACGCGCTGATAGCGTTGGATTCCGAAGCGCGTGCCGAGTCGCTGGCGCGCCTGACATCAGAGCCGACGTTCATCAGCGGGCAGGGTCAACCGGAGGAGCGTCCGCCGCCACGTGAGCGAGACCTCGATGCAATCGAACGCTCGTTCACGGACGAGCTGCACTCGCAACTTGGGAGTGCATACCCGATCTCGATCACACCGGCACGACCCGAGACAACCTCGGTGATTCGTCTGCTCACGGGCCCGGGGCCCCGCGATCAGATGCCTGGTCCACCGCCGCGATTCGAGCGGCCTGACGATATCGGGCCACCCAATGAGATGCGCCCACCACCCGAGCCTCCGGATCGGGAAGGATCACGCGGTCCACCGGGTCCGCGCGGCGGACCCGATCGGGGACTTATGGATATCACTGTCTCGTTGCCGAGCGGTGCGGACCTGGTGTTTCGCGTGTCCCCGCCCCGGCGCGATCCACCGCTGCCGGTTCAACTCTTCATCCAGCTCGGAATCCTCACGCTCGTGCTGGCTCTCGTACTCTATCTCGTCACGCGCAACATCACGCGGCCGCTCTCGGAGCTCGCCCAGGCCGCCGATGGAATTGGCCGCACCGCGCGCCATCCCAAGCTGCCCGAGAAAGGCGTGCGCGAGATCCGTGACGCGACGCGAGCCTTCAACACCATGCAGGATCGCTTGCTGCGCTACCTCGACAGCCGCACGCGCGTCTTGGCCGCCATGTCGCACGATCTGCGAACGCCACTCACCCGGCTCAGGTTGCGGATCGAGGCACTCGAGGACCCCGCACAACGCGAACCGTTCGAGGCGGATCTGGACGAAATGGAAAACCTGGTCGGCAGCGCGCTCGGTCTCTTCAAGGGCTTCGACGACACCGAGGCGTTCGAGTTGACTGACGTCGAGGCACTGCTCGCGACCTTGCGCGCCGAGTTCACCGAGATGGGGGCCAACGTCAGCGTCGAGGGCCGCGCCCGGCAGCCGATCTTCGCCAAGCCGCGCGCCCTCAAGCGATGCTTCAGCAACCTCATCGCCAACGCGATCAAGTTCGGTACCATGGCAACCGTGCTGATCGAGGACGGCGATGCGCTCGTGATCCGCATCCGCGATGACGGCCCCGGCATTCCGGAGGCGAGCCTGGAGCAGGTATTCGAGCCGTTTTTCCGTCTCGAATCGTCACGCAACCGTGACACCGGCGGCACGGGTTTGGGCCTCACGATCGCGCGCGATATCGTCCAGTCACATGGCGGTACGCTGGTCCTGCGCAATTTGCCGGGCGCGGGTCTGGAAGCAATCGTTACGATACCGAGGGACGGCGATCATTCGACCGGCTCGCCGTGACCTGGCGCACAATAATCACACAGCAGCGTTCGCTCCAGGGCGCCCGGATCAACCCTTGCTGGCGGGAATGCGCCTGAACCTGTAAGGTGGCGGCAGGTCCGCATCGCTTCAACTTTCCCACCGTTGGCCGGTGTGCTGGTGCCGCACCTTCCGGCCTCCGTTCGAAAACTTGGATCTGCGCTCCACTACGACGGGTCACTCGCTGGTCCGCCGGCATTCCATTCACGGGAACAAGAGCATGATGAGACTCAGCCTGACCGATGCCTTCGCCAGATTCGGAGCAAGACCGCGCAATAGCCAACGCTCGGCATCGGCGATCGCTCAGGACGGTGCAGTCGTACTGAACTGCGCGCCGGCATTTTTCGGCCGGCCGGCCCGCGGTGTGCTGCGCTACGAGGATCGGCTGACGCGCGATTCGGGGTATCCGCTGGGAAC
>DATBVX010000076.1:0-2772 GCA_036515135.1 Steroidobacteraceae bacterium | reverse complement strand
CGATCCCTGGAAACTCTACCTGTGCGAACGCCAGTACGGAAGTCTCGGTTATGCCGGCTCGGGCGGTTGGAACATTCTGCAGGAGCGCTACATTTCTGCCGTGCTGTTCGAATACGCGGCAACGCTCGGCATGGTGGATGTGGCCTACTCTGATCCGGCGGGCGCTCGCAATGACTATGGCGGCATGTGGGGCACGGACGAACTGGCATTCTTAAGCCGCTACGACGGCTTGAGCAACTTTCGTCTGACTCCGCTCGGGGCTTACGTGCTCGGCCTCGATGCTGCCTACCAGCCGCTTGCCATCCCCAGCAACGTGGCATTGTCGGTGTTGCCCAGCCTGCTGGTGAATGCCGTACGCGGCGCCCTCGGCGCCGAAGAAGTTCTTCTGCTCGAAAACTGGGCCGTGCCGGAGCAGGCGGGGAGTTGGCGGCTGGATCGGGAGAGAGCGTTGTCCGCCATCGAGAAAGGCTACGACATCGCCGAATTGCGGAGCTTCCTGGAAAGCCGCGACGAGATGCCGCTGCCCGAGCCGGTCGACGCTTTCATCCGGCAGTGCGAGCGGAACGGCAAGGCGCTCAAGACGGTGGGAAGCGCCGTGCTGATTGAGTGCCGCGACAACCATACCGCCGAGGTAATTGCCGGTCACAAGGAGACGGGCCACCTATGTTTGCGCGCCGGGCCAAAAACGCTGGTCGTTCGCACCGACCACCTGGACAAGTTTCGCGAGCGGGTTCGCCTGCTCGGCTTCGGCATGGCGTCCTGAGCTACAGTCGCGGGCATTTCACTCGCCCCAGGGCTGTCTCGTCAATGAGACGCGCCAGTGTTCTTGACGGCGCCCAACGTCCACCCTGGGCAACGAAACGGTTGGCTGCATCGACGACCGTCGCTGCGCTCCCAGCCTTGGCGATCAGTGGAGCCAACGCCAGCTCTGCGCGGGCCCGTTGATGGCGGTCAAATGCTCTAGAGTGAAGGCATCCTTCGTCGTCAATGGCGAGAAAGCAGAATGTGGTCCAAATGACGCGAATCGCCTGGCGGTCTAGAATCTCTACCACGACTTCGGTCATGCGCACCCGGGTCCCGGCGAAACGGCGCAGGCGGTGGCTGGTCGGATCCCGCAGCATCTGCTCGAACTTGGTGCTCGGCAGGCGATACAGAACGTCGTCCTGGTCGAGCAGAAACGTGCGGCACGACAATCCCATCATGCTCTCATTCGTATAGTGGTAGATGAAGGCGAGGTACTGCCCCTGCTTTGCGGTATACGGCTTCATACCGCCGTATCAATGCCCGTTGCGGGGGTCCGGTCCGATTTTCCGCGATCTCATTGGACGGTCTCGCCGGTCCAGCGGTCGCGATGCGCCCAGAACGGACAGCGCGGACACGCCGAGCCTTCGGGGTAGTCAATCCCCTCTTCGTGGGGACAGCCCTCGTTTACAGGGCGAGCGCCAAACGAAGCCCATCGTCAACCGAAGCCAGCAAGGCGGGGGGAACCCTGCCGACTCGCTCAGTGAGGAAAGTCTTGTCGATGGTGATCACTTGCGAAACGTTGACAACCGAAGGCTTCGCCAGGCCCGTCCCTCTCACCGGAAGCCGGACATTCCCGGGTGCGTCGGCCAGACGGAGGTTTGAAGTGATGACGGCGGCAATGACCGTATTGATGCGGCTCTGGTTAAAACTGTTGGCCGAGACGATGAGATACGGTCTACGGTAACCCGGCCCGGAACCTGAGGGCTCCGGTAACGACGCCCACCAGACCTCGCCTCGGCGCACTACGACCTCTCGCGGGAAAGCGAGCGGCTCTGGAGCAAGACGGCCTCACGATTGAGTGAGGACTCTTCACCACCGGGCCCGTATATCTCATTGAGTTGAGAGGTGATCAAATCTTCCCGGTGCTTCTCAACGAGCAAAGCGAGCGCCGTTGCGTAAAGCTGGCTTCGCGATACACCCATGCGTGCCGCCAGCTTCTCGGCGGACTCAAATACTCGATCAGGAATGGAGACAGCCGTCTTCATCAGCTCAGTATAACACTCGTTATACTCTCGTCAAACGCCATGCTCCCGCGGCCCACATCGGCTGTGAGATGCGCGTGCGAGCGCCGACGCTCGCGGAGCGTCATTCTCAACTGCACGGTTGGGCTGCGGTGGCACGGAGAATCAATCAGGCGCCGAATCGGGACCGCCGTCTACGACCTGCTGCGTATGCCGATATCTTCTGCCCGAGGAGCCAAAGTCATCGCCTGGCCAGCCATAGGAGCCGCTGGGCTCTGTGCTGCCAACGCGATCTCCGTCTCGGTGCCGCGCCTTTTGGCACCGTCCGTCTGCATGGTTATCCTTGACCGGTCCGCTGGTAGCATAGATTGGTCGCGATTGTGCCCCAGTTTTCGCCGGACGGCGAGATGGCAGCATCCGGCAGCGGGCGTCCATGAACGGCAGCGCACGACCCGATACTGCCATCCAACGTAACGACTGCGAACGTCCGCTTATCGGCCAGACCTGCCGTTCGCGGTCAGCCTAAGACGCAGTCAGCGTTGCCGACTGCAAAGTCCGCTTCCGGAAAATCTGAACTGGCGCTCCCGACCCTGAGCGGCCGCTTGGAAGGTCGACCTTGGCCCAAGAGTGCCGCAGCGACGCCAGCATATCGCGCGGGCGCCCATCGGAGTAAATTATCGGTCGCGGGCCATTCTCTAGAGGAGGACGCTATGGCACTCAAGGCGACGAAGGCGGAAGTCTGGGCGGTGAGCATCGATGACCGCTCGGGAGGCGTGGCCGACAAGCT
>DATBVX010000075.1:0-6419 GCA_036515135.1 Steroidobacteraceae bacterium | reverse complement strand
CAAGGCCGGCGGCCTGCGACGCCGGCAGCTCGGCGAGAAGCACCGCCAGCACGCGTTCGAGCTGCGCGCGTCCAGCGCCGTCACTCGTACCCGTGACGCCCTCGACGATGATGACGATTTCGCCGCGCTGCATGTTGTCGTCGCGGTGGGCACGTTGCGCCAGCTCCTCGAGCGTGCCGCGATACACAGTCTCAAACACCTTTGTCAGTTCACGCGCCACGGCCGCCGGACGTGAAGGTCCGAGCACGGCGCTCATGTCAGCGAGAGATTCGCCCACGCGGTGGGGCGCTTCGTAGAAGATCAGTGTGCGTGGATCGCTCGCCATCACCCCCAGCCGTTCACGTCGAGCGGCTGATTTCTGCGGTAGAAAGCCCTCGAACGCAAAGCGATCGGTGGCCAGGCCGGAGATGCTGAGCGCGGCGATCGCAGCGCATGGACCCGGGACGGCACGGACTTCGTATCCGGCGTCAATTGCTCCCTTCACGATTCGCAACCCCGGGTCGCTCACCAGCGGCGTGCCCGCGTCGCTGACCAGCGCGACACTGGCGCCACGCTCCAGCGCGCCGAGGATCTCGGGCACGCGTTCGCTCTCGTTGTGCTCGTGGACGGACAGGAGTCGTGCTTCGATGCCGTGGGCCTGCAGCAGCCGCAGACTGTGTCGCGTGTCCTCGGCGGCGACCCATTGAGCGCCGGCCAGAACCTGCCGGGCGCGCTCGCTCAGATCCTGAAGATTGCCGATCGGAGTAGCGACGACGTACAGCGTCCCCTTGGCCACCGCAGGTGACGCAGAATCGGCCGCAACGCGCTCGATTCTATGAGACGACGGCCGGCGCTTGGCCACTATAATCAGCTCCCGTCATTCAACCAGCGGCGCTCGTGAGATCTGAACTCGTCACTATGCTACCGGAAGTGCGCGCCCGCCTGACCGGCGTCGGGCTGCTGTGCGTGCTTGCGGCGCTGCTCGCGGGTTGTCCGTCCGGCACTGTGCGACCACCGGTCGAGCGCGCTCCGGATGCAACGGCCGCCGAACGGCTGGTGCGCGACGGCAAGGCCCGCGAGGCTGCTCAGATGTTCGAGCGCCTCGCCGGACAGGCAACCGCCACGGAACAGACGCATTACTACCTGCGCGCGGCGGATCAGTGGCTCGTCGCCGGCGCACGCACGGATGCCGAGCGCGTCCTGGCGCTCGTGAGCGGCACACTTCCAGCAGAGCAGGCGGTCACGCGTGCGCTCCTGGTTGCTGAGGCCGCGCTCGCGGCAGGCGATTCGAATCGCACCTTGCAGGCATTGCGCGGCTTGCCGCCGCCGAGCACTCCCGCTATCGCGAAGCAAACGCTGGCACTGCAGGCGCGCGCGCAATTCGCTGCCGGAAATGCGCCGGAGGGTGTGAAAGCGCTACTGGCGCGCGAACGCTGGCTTGCGGACAAGGATGAGCTGAGCGCGAATCGACTCCTGATCGTGGATGGGTTGCGAAGCGCGAGCGCCTACGGTGCTGTATTGACGCCGCCGGCGGGAGCCGATCCGCTGCTGGCCGGCTGGCTTGATCTCGGCGGCCTGATGCTCGAGATCGAGCGCAACCCGTTTGCTGCCACGCAGAGCGTGCGGAACTGGCGCTCGCGCTATCCCCTGCACCCGGCCAACGGCGAGCTCCTCGACACCGTGTTGCGAGAATCCGCCGTGTCCCTGGACTATCCAGCGCAGGTCGCCGTGATGTTGCCGCTCAGCGGCCGTCAACAGTCGGCTGCGATGGCAGTGCGCGACGGATTTTTCTCGGCTTACTTCCAGCAGGATGCAGCGCAACGGCCGCGCTTGCGCGTTTACGACGTCGCCGGGCAGGACATTGCTTCGGCATTTCTGCGCGCGGTGGACGATGGCGCGCAGTTCGTCGTCGGCCCGCTGACCAAGGACGAGGTTGGCGGCATCGCCAGCGTTGCCGATGGCCGCATGCCGGTGCTCGCACTCAATTTTCTCCCCGACGACCACGCGGCGCCCGCAACTTTCTATCAGTTCGCGCTCATTCCCGAGGACGAGGCACGCCAAGTGGCCGATCGCATTGTGGCGGATGGCAGATCACGCGGGGTTGCGTTGGTGCCTTCCGGTGAATGGGGATCGAGAGTCGTCGCGGCCTTCACCACCGAGCTCGAGCAGCTGGGCGGGCAGCTGCTGGCGCGTGGCGTGTACGACCCCTCGGACAGCGATTACACGCCGGAAATCCAGCAAGTGCTGCGACTCTCCGACAGCCGCGAGCGGCATGCGCGCCTTTCGAACACGCTGGGGGTGAAACTCGAGTTCGAGCCGCGCCGTCGCGGCGACGTCGAGTTCATCTTTGTCGCCGCGCAGCCCTCGCAGAGTCGGCTCATTCGCCCGCAGCTCAGGTTTCACTACGCGGGTGACATCCCGACGTATTCGACCTCGGATGCATTCGAGCCCGATGAGACCGCGAATATCGATCTCGACGGCCTTATCTTTCCCGACATGCCGTGGATGATCGCCAGTGATCCGGTATCCGAACAGTTGCGTGGAGCGGTCACTCAGGCCTGGCCGGCGCGCGCCAACCGGCGTGGACGTTTGTATGCCTTTGGCTATGATGCATATCGCCTGATTCCGTCGTTGCGTAACCGGACTCCGGGACAGCGCGGCTTCGTCCCCGGCATGACGGGCAGGCTCACCATCGAAGCCGACGGCCGCATCCGGCGCGACCTCGACTGGGCGCAGATTCGCGATGGCAAGCCCCGCGTTCTCGGTCTCGCGATCCCGCCACCGCCGGCCGCACAACCCTGATCGCGCGCCGCGGCATAGATCGCCGCCAGAAAGGAATCTCGGCCGAAGCCGCTGCCCGCGACTTCCTGGTCGCGCGCGGACTGACGCTGCTGCTCGAGAACTACCGCTGTCGCCTCGGCGAGCTCGACCTCGTCCTGCTCGAGCGCGACGTCCTGGTCGTTGTCGAAGTCCGAGTGCGCGGTGATAGCCGTTTTGGCGGCGCAGCCGCGAGCGTCGACTTCTTCAAGCAACGGCGCGTCGTGCGAGCGACGCATCACCTGCTGCTCACACGGCGCGAACTGCGGCGTCTGCCGATCCGCTTCGACGTCATCGCCTTCGACGCCGATGTCCCCGTGACGACCGCCATGCAGTGGATTCGCGGCGCATTCGATGTCAATGGAAGCCATTAGCATGGTTGGCCGCGAGGTCATCTCTTCCCGACTTATCCACAGTTACCCGTCCGTCTTGATTACAACGATTCGGCGACGGCGTGTCCCGCGTACCGCAGCGGCGGATCCCGCGATGCGATTGGTGGCGTGTGGGTAAGTGTGGATCAGTCGGGAAGAGGTGGCCTCGCGAAAGCTGCTCGCGCTCAGCGGCTCTACTTGACGACCTTGAGGTGCGGGCGGCGGCCGTCGTCGCTTCGGGGTGAGGTCGGCTTGCCGTCCGGCGGCTCCGGGCCGACATCGCTTTCGCTGAAGATCATGCCGTGCCCGGTCTCGCGCGAGTAGATGCCGAGCACTGCTTTGATGGGAACCTTGACGTGGCGCGTGACGCCACCAAAGCGCGCATTGAACTCGAGCCACTCGTTGCCGAGCTTGAGCGCGGTGGTCGCGGTATGGCTCACGTTGAGGATGATCTTGCCGTCCTTGACGTACTGCTTGGGCACTTCGGCGCCGGCAATCTCGGCATCCACCACGACGTGCGGCGTCTGCGCGTTATCGCTGATCCATTCGTGCATGGCGCGCAGCAGGTACGGCCGGCGCGAGGTCACGCTTGCGTTGCGCGTCGGCATTCGAGCCTCTAGACCCGCATCTCCTGCTCGTTCTCCGACAGGCTCTCGCGGAAGGACGAACGCGAAAAGATGTGATTGGCGTAGCGCGTCACGGCTTGCGCCTGCGGCGGCAGGTCGATGCCAAAGTACGGCAGGCGCCACAGTATGGGCGCGATGGTCGCATCGACGAGCGAGAACTCGTCGCTCAGGAAGAAAGGCTTGGCTTTGAAGACCTCGCTGCTCGCCAGGATCTGGTCGCGCAGGATCTTGCGCAGCCTCAAGCCCTGCTTCTTGTCCGGCTCCTGCTCGATCTGCTGCGCGAGGCCGTACCAGTCGCGCTCGATGCGATAGAGCGCGAGGCGGAACTGAGCGCGCGTCACCGGATCGACCGGCATCAGCGGCGGATGCGGAAAGCGCTCATCGAGATACTCGATGATGACGCGCGAGTCGTAGAGTACCAGGTCACGGTCCACGAGCGTCGGCACGCTGTGATACGGATTGAGATCGAGCAGGTCCTCCGGCAGCGCGCCGGGCTCGACGTTTACGATGTCGATATTGATGCCCTTCTCGGCGAGCACCAGGCGGGTGCGATGGCTGAAGGGATCGAGCGCCGACGAGAACAGCGTCATCACCGAACGGCGGCTGGACACCAGGGTCATCTCCCGTGACTCGCTTCGGCCGGAGTGCACCCGGTCAGTGTACGTCCTTCCAGATCTCTTTCTTGAGCGCCCAGGCCAGCAGGGTGAACACGATGAGGAAGAGCACGACCCAGATGCCGAGTTGCTCGCGCTGCGCGCGCACCGGCTCGGCTGCGTAGTCGAGGAAATTCACCAGGTCGTTGACGAACGCATCGTACTCGGCCTCGCTCAGCCGTCCGGGAGCCACGGATTCGAAGTGATCGAATCGCCGCAGCATCTTCTCCTGACCGGCCTCCACATGCTTCTCGAGGACGAAGATCGCTTTCTGCAGGCCCTGCAGATCGGCAAGCACGTGGGGCATCGCCGCATTCTCGAGCGCCAGGTTGTTGACGCCCGTGGCCTTGCTCTCATCGACATAGAAGGTCTTCAGAAACCGATAGACGTAGTCCGTACCCCTGAAACGTGCGATCAACGACAGATCCGGCGGTGCCCGGCCGAACCAGGTCTCCGCATCCGCCGCCGGCATCGCGCTCAGCACGAAATCGAACGGCCGCTCGCCGGTGAACATGAGGGAGTCCATCAGCTGCTCTTCCGTGAGATCGAGATCCTGAGCGATGCGGTTGTAGCGCACGTACTGCAGCGAATGACAACCGAGGCAATAGTTGACAAAGTTGCGCGCGCCGCGCTGCAGCGATGCCTTGCTGTTGATGTCCGTGTCGGCATGCCAGCTGCTCCAGCTCTCGCCGCCGCCCTCGCTTGCCGCTGCCGTGCCGCTCAGCAGGGTCGCTGCCAGCACCAGCGTCACCTTATGCATGGAAAGTCACCCTCTCGGGCACCGGCTTGGTCTTCTCGAGCTGCGTGTAGATCGGCATCAGCAGGAAGAACGCGAAATAGACTGCGGTGAAGATGCGCGCGAGGATCACATAGGTCCCCTGCGCGGGCTGCAATCCCAAGTACATCAGCACCAGGAAGCTCACCGCGAAGGCGGCCAGGAACAGCTTGTAGATCCAGCCGCGGTAGCGGACCGATTTCACCTTGCAGCGATCGAGCCAGGGCAGGAAAAAGAACAGCGCGATCGCGAGAGCCATGAGAATCGCGCCGACAAGTTTGTCCGGCACGGCGCGCAAGATCGCGTAATACGGCGTGAAATACCACACCGGCGCGATGTGCTCGGGCGTGTTGAGGGGATTGGCCGGCTCGAAATTGGGCGGCTCGAGAAAATACCCGCCAAGGGTCGGCGCGAAGAACACCACGATCGCGAACAGGATCAGGAAGAAGCCGGTGCCTACCAGGTCCTTGTAGGTGTAGTAGGGGTGGAAGGGAATGCCGTCGAGCGGCGTGCCGTCCGGTTTCTTGTGCTTCTTGATCTCGACGCCGTCGGGATTGTTCGAGCCCACCTCGTGCAGCGCCAGGATATGCGCGACCACGAGGAAGATCAGCAACAGCGGCACCGCCACCACGTGCAGCGCAAAGAAGCGGTTGAGCGTGATGTCCGAGATGCTGTAGTCGCCACGGATCCATTCGGCGAGGCCTTCGCCGATCCCCGGGACCGCGCCGAACAGGGATACGATGACCTGCGCCCCCCAATACGACATGTTGCCCCACGGCAGCACGTACCCGAAGAACCCTTCCGCCATGAGTGCGACATAGATCAGCATGCCGATGATCCACAGCAGCTCGCGCGGCGCCTTGTACGAACCGTACAGCAGCGCGCGGAACATGTGCAGGTACACGACGATGAAGAACGCCGAGGCGCCGGTGGAATGCAGGTAGCGGATGAGCCAGCCCCACTCCACCTCGCGCATGATGTACTCGATCGACTGGAACGCCTCGACGTCCGAGGGCGTGTAGCTCATCGCCAGGAAAATGCCCGTGATCACCTGGATCACCAGCACCACGATCGCGAGCGAGCCGAAGTAGTACCAGAAATTGAAATTCTTGGGCGCGTAGTACTCGGAGACGTGCTCGCGAATGAGCTTGTGCGCCGGAAAGCGCGCATCGAACCAGCGGTTCAACGCCGCGAGCCG
>DATBVX010000074.1:0-11680 GCA_036515135.1 Steroidobacteraceae bacterium | reverse complement strand
AATCGCTCGAACAGCGCCAGATCGCCACCGCGCACGAGTCGCTGGTCGAAGAACAGCTGCGTCGTCGCGAGAATGACCGAGCCGTACACGTCATGCTGGGCCTGCACGGCTGCCTGGTTGCCGACCCGTACGGGCGGCATGGCTCGATAGCCATCGAGCGCCGGAATGTCGCGTTCCTCGATGTGCGTATCACCTTTGATGCTGTAAAGGGGTTGCAGCTCGCCGACGGTCGAACGGGCGACGATGTTGTCGATGAAATGCAGGTAGGCCTCCATCGTTCGGGTCGCGCCGAGTCGATTGAGCGCCTGAATCACGAAGAAACTGTCGCGCAACCAACAGTAGCGATAGTCCCAGTTTCGGCCGCTGTGTGCGCTTTCCGGAATCGAAGTCGTCAGCGCCGCAAGCACGGCGCCGGTGTCCTCATACGTACAGAGCTTGAGCGTGATCGCCGCCCTGATGACTGCTTCCTGCCAGTCGAACGGTACCGCCAGCGTGCGGACCCAGTCCTGCCAGTAGTGCCGCGTCTCTTCCAGGAACGAGTGCGCGAGCGTCGCCGGCGTTTCCTCGACCGTTTCATCCGGACCGAGAATGAAAGTCAGCGGCTGCTCGAGCACGATCGGCCGATCCTCGAGCACAGCGCTGAGCGAGGCGTCGGTCGTGACCCGGTAGCCGATCTCCGCTGCGTTGAACCGGATGTGATGGCTGGCGCACAGGCCGCCGTCGGATTGCGCGCCAAAGTTCGCCGTCGGCCGCAGGCGCACGCACACGATTGGCCGCCCGGCAACCGGTTCGACGATGCGGACGAGCATCATCGGCCGAAACATACGCCCGCGCGAGCGGAAGCGCGGACAGAAGTCCGTCACCCGCACCGTCCCACCGCGCACGTCGTGCAGCGTGGTTTCGAGGATTGCCGTGTTGTGCACGTACCGCTGTTCGCTGGAAACCGCATCCGTCAGATCGACGGCGAATACGCCGCGTCCGGCAGCGCCCCCCTCGGGCGAGAGAAGCGCCGAGAACACCGGGTCGCCGTCCGGACCCGGCAGGCACGCCCAGACGATCCGACCGCGATCGTCGATCAGCGCCGCGACCTGGCAATTGCCGATGACGCCGAGATTGAGATTCGGCTGCGTCCGGCTCATCGAATCTTGCCTTGCGCAGTGATGAAGTTCCGCAGCCACTCGCGCACCGCACGCGGGTCGGACAGTCGCCATTGCGCCGAAACGCGATCACCCACGGCAATCGTCATGCCGCTGTGTCGGCGAATCGCCGCGAATCCGTCGTAGTCGGTGAGATCGTCCCCAATGAAGACGGGCGTTCGACCGGCAAACGGCGCTTCCCGCATGAATGCCTCGATCGCGGTCGCCTTGCTGTTGGACGCGGGTTTGATTTCGAGGACTGCATCGCCCTCGAGCAGCTCGAACTCCGGAATGAGCAGGATTGGGAGTCTCGCGACGGTCATTCGCACGAGTTCCTCGAGCTGCGGCGCGCAGCGAAAGTGAACGGCCAGCGCCGATTCCTTGTCCTCGAGTAGCAGTCCTTCATGCGCGTTCACGAAGCTCTTGAGCGCCGCGCGCGTCGAAGCCAGCGGTTCGTCCAGCAGGGTCCGCCGGTGAACGGCGCCGCTGGCATCGCGTCGTTCAAAACCATGAACACCGGCGGTCGGCAGATGCAGCGGGTCGAACAGCCGGTCAAGCGCCGCGATCGAACGCCCGCTGACGAGGGCAAACGCGCCATTCACCGCTTGTTGAACCTGTGCGAGCAGGGCGATCAACGGCTGGTCGATCTGCACTTCGTCGGGCGTGGCGGCGAAGTCGATGACCGTGCCGTCGACATCGAGGAACAGGCATGAGGCGACCGACGGCACGGGTGCCGCCAGCAGGTCGCCTGATTGATCCGGCGCGACCGGGCCGGGAGCCGTGATCTGCATATAGTTTATTATAGGCAACTATTGCAACGAGTAAATCACCTGAGGAAATGAGTGGACCACGCATGCCCGGCGGGGAGTTGGTGGTACGCTTGCGTCGCCAGCAGCTTCGAGGCGCCATGACTCCGAAAAGATCCGCTGTGCAGCGCGACGACGCGGACTCACGACCGCAGCTCGAGCGACTCGCGCTGTTCGCGTCGCGCACCCTGGTCGACCGGATGAGGACGCTGTATCGCGAGCTCGAGCGTCAGACGGACGCGCCGATCACCATGCATCGTGCGCTGGCCTGCATCGGCAATGAGCCCGGCATCAGCGCGTCAAGACTGGCGGATGCGCTGGGCATGCAGCGACCGGCCGTGAGTCATGTGCTGAAAGGTCTGGCCGAGCGCCGGTGGATCGAGCGTAAACGGCAGCATGACGACCAGCGATCGGTGCGCCTGTACGTAACCGCGGCGGGAAAGGCGATCCTCGGCGCAACAGCCGGTCGTGCGTCTGGCACGCTGCAACGTTCGGTTCGCCGGCTTTCTGATGAAGCACTCGCCGGTCTCGCGCTGGGCCTGCAGGCGCTGCTCGAACATCTGCCGGATACGGCACTTTCGAGAGCGATGCCTCAACGCCGGAATACCGGACGCCGGTGAGCAGCGACTACGTCGCGGCTGGGCGGGTGGTGATGACGTCACGCTCCTGCGGATGTTTCTCGAACCACCGCTCGACGTACGGACACGTCGGCACGATCTTGAGCTGCTGCTGCCGGGCATGGGCGAGTGCCGCCCGAACTAGCGCATCGGCGACGCCGCGACCCCGCAGAACTGGTGGCACGTACGTGTGCGTGAGATCGAGCGTGCGAGCCGCGAGCCTCTTGTAGACCAGCTTGGCGTCCCCTTCGGGAAAACGCGTGACGAAGCGATTTCGCTCCGCGTCGTGTTCGACAGTTGTGGCGTCTGCTCTCATGTTCACATCCTCAGCGCCTTACGTGCAGCGCTGAGGGAGCAGGAGTCGCAAACCGAGCAGGAGAAGTATGCTGCCGGACAGCTGGTCCAGCCGGCGTTGCCAGCGCGGTTCGCGCCGCAGGGTGACGCTCACCCATCCTCCCGCGAGCGCGTAGCCTGCATTCACGAGGGTGCCGGAGCAGATGAAGAACGCGCCCAGGATCAGGATCTGCAACGCGACGCTACCGCGCTCAGGATCGGTGAACTGCGGCAGAAACGCGAGAAAGAAAAGTCCCACCTTCGGATTGAGCACGTTGGTCACGAATCCGCGACGCACGATCTGCCAGGGGGAGACTCCGGCTTGTGCCTGAGCAGCGACACCGGCGGATCGCCACGCCGAAAGCCCCAACCAGATGAGATAGAGCGCGCCGAGCAGGCGCACCGCCTCGAACGCCCATCGATGCACAGCCAACAGCGCCGCGATACCGAAAGCAGCCAACACGGTATGCACGACGACTCCGGCCGATACCCCGAGCGTGGAGAGCACACCACCGCGCGTGCCATGCCGCGCACTGTTGGCCAGCACGTAGAAGACATCCGGACCCGGGCTGAGATTGAGCGCGAGTGTCGCGGTCAGGAACACCGCCAACATCGTGAGATCGAACATCAGTGACGTGTCCTCTGAAACGAGCGGTACAGGTCGTCGAACAGCATGGCCGAACGCTGCAATCGTTCGTCATCGTGCTCGTGGGTGGCTGCGATGCCCGCCAGGAGCTGCCCGACACCGGCGGTTTCCTCACGTTCGTACTTGTGATCCTTGAGGTCAAGGTCGTGGACAATTTCGCCGATGGCCTCGAGCGCCTCGTCCTTCTCGCCGATCAGGTCGAGCATCACCTCGAATGTGCAGCGCTCGCCATCGTGCGTGTACTCGGCCTCGTACATGTCGAACCTCACCTCGTTGTGAAGCGGCCGGTACTGCCGCTCGGCGACGAACTTGAAGGTGGCGTCGGGATCGATCCAGCGACGGACGAGCCAGGCGCTCGCCATGCGATCCACTTGCACATGCGCACGCGTTACCCAGGTGCGACCGCGAAGTTCGCCTTTCGAGATCACGGTTTTCACGGCTTCCTCCGCCTGGGGGGCGGGTAGTCGCTGCTCGAGCTTGCGTAGCAGCGCATGCACGCTTTCACGCCCATTGGCGTTGAAGAAATCCATCGCCTCAATCTCCGCCAGGCGGCGGTGAATGCGCGCCAGCTCGGTGGCGAGCTCGGTGCCCGCCGCTCGCGCCCGTCTGCGCTCGAGTCCTTCCGTCAGGCTTCGCAGCTCCTCGGTCAGTCCCCGATAGTCCTCCTCGCGTGCGGAGTCGAAGAGGGCGCGCAACACCTCGTCGCCAGCCCTATCGACCAGCTGCGATTCAAACACGGCGCCATCCCCACCGCCGGCCCGCACTTCCCTTAGGATCCACTCGAAGTCCTCCATCGCTGACTCGCTCGCCGGCAGGAGATAGAGGGCATTGCGAAACGAGACCGCGCCGACGTCCTGAAGGCGCCGCCAGATCTTGACGCGCAGATATCCCGGCTGCGCTGGCAGCTGGAACGCGAGCAGCAGCCAACTGGTGCGATAAGGCGCCGTCACGATTCAGGATACTACTATATCTCAATTCTGTGTGCATGATACACTTATATCAAATAGCTGAAGGGAGTGAATGCCGCCATGCGCTGGCTGACCCGGGAACGAATTCTCATCGATCGCGTTGCCTGTCCCTGGCTCGTCCGCCGATTCATCGACCCGGATGCGGAATTTCTGTTTGCACCCGAGCCTGAGCTGGCGGCGCTGGCCATTAGACAAGGCGCAACTCTCTATGACGTCAAGGATGCAACGGTCGAACTGACGCACTTCGGCCCCTACTGCAGCTTCGATGCCTTTCTGAAGAAATATGGTCTCGCGAGCGATGCGCTGGCTCGCGTCGCGCTCATCGTGCGCGGCGCGGATACGGCCCGGCTCGACCTGGCGCCGCAGTGCGCCGGTTTGCTCGCCATCTCGCAGGGCTTGCAGCGCATCGCCGCAAGCGATGTCCAGATGCTCGAGCTGGGCATACCCCTGTATGAGGCACTTTATGCCTGGGCGCAGAACGAGGACTGGAAGGAAGTGCACAACTGGACTTACACATACGCTCGCGGCCTGACGTGACTGACGCGTCCCACCGAGCTGCGGGGCCAGCTGACATGCAACGCCGGGAGCTGGGACGTGTGGCCGTCGGCGCGGTCCTCGCGGGGATGCTCGGTCCGAGACCGGTGCAGGCCGCGCCGCACAGCATCCCCGAGTCGCCGCCTGAAAGGTGGCGCGCTGCATTTCCCGCGCTTCAACAACACATCGGCGGTCAACCCCTGATCTACCTCGACAGCGCCGCGACCACGCAGCGTCCCAACGCCGTGCTCGACGCCGTCATGGATTTCTACCGCCATGACAACGCCAATCCCGGACGCACACTGCACGCACTGGCTCGACGCGCGCACGAGCGATACGAGGCGGCGCGAGGAACGCTGGCTAGATTTCTCAATGCGAACAGCGCTGAAGAGATCGTGTGGGTTCGCGGCACAACCGAGGGCATCAATCTCGTCGCTTTCGCCTGGGCACGCTCGAGGCTCCGGCACGGTGACGAGATCCTGCTCACGCTCGCCGAACATGCCTCGAATCTACTGCCGTGGAAACTGGCCGCGGCGCAGACGGGTGCAATCGTCCGTTACGTCGACGTCGATGACTCCGGGAGGATTTCCCTCGAGGATCTCGACCGCAAGCTTTCCGAGCGAACGCGCCTGGTGGCGTTCAGCCATGTGTCGAATGTGGTCGGTTACATCAATCCGGCGGCGAAGATCTGTGCTCGCGCGCGGAGAGCGGGTGCGCGCGTGTTGGTGGACGCCGCCCAGTCGGCGCCGCATGTGCGACTCGATGTTCAGGCGATGAATTGCGACTTCCTGGCATTCTCGAGCCACAAGATGCTGGGCCCGATGGGTGTCGGTGTGCTGTGGGTGCGCCGCGAGCTGCTGGAGGACATGCCGCCCTATCAGGTAGGTTCCAATATGGCGCATGGGATCGACCTCGAAACCGAGGAATTCGAGCACGGCGCGCGGAAGTTCGGGGCGGGAACGCCCAACGTGTCGGGGCCGATCGGACTCGCGGCGGCCGTTGCATTCCTCGATGCAATCGGGCGCGAGGCGCTGGAGCAGTACGAAAGTGCGCTCGCTGCTTACGCGCTGCAACGGCTGAGCGACGTGCGCGGGTTGCGGCTCATCGGCCCGAAGACGCCGCAGCAGCGAATCCCGGTGTTTTCGTTTTCGATGTCCGGTTGGGAACCGCACGAGGTCCTGCATCGACTCGATGCGCAGGGGATCGCGATTCGCGCCGGGGATCTGGCGGCCTTGCCCTTGCTGCGGCGATTCGGGCTGACGGCGGCGGCGCGCGCCTCTTGTTATTTCTACACCAGCCACCTGGAAATCGACCGGCTCGTCAGTGCGCTTGAGCAGCTGAGCGAATCGAGAGAGACCAGCCGTTGAACTGAAACACTTCACGAGTTTTCGGCGAACCTGTGTCGGCTGCTGCTCGATGGAAGTCGATCAGCTGACCGCTTCGTCGCGATAGAATCATGAGAGCGCAGCCTTGTGCTCCGAGGAAGAGTTGACTTCTCATGACAGCGACACAGAGCGAGAAAGCCACGCATTTCCGCGCGCTCCACGAGGGGCCGGGCGCGTTCGTGATTCCAAATCCCTGGGACGCCGGCTCGGCGAAGGTCCTCGCCGACCTCGGCTTTCAGGCGCTCGCTACTTCAAGCGGCGCGTCCGCTGCGGTGCTCGGTAAGCGCGATGGCGAAGTGACGCGTGACGAAGCGCTGGCGCATGCGCGTGCGATCGTCATGGCCACCGATCTGCCGGTGTCGGCCGACCTCGAGAAGGGATTCGGCGATGCGCCGGAGGCCGCGGCGGAAGCGATTCGCCTGGCCGCGGACGTTGGCCTGGTCGGCGGCTCGATCGAGGATGCAACCGGTTACAAGGACAGGCCACTATTCGATATCGGCCAGGCGACCGAGCGCGTCGCGGCGGCGGCGCAGGCCGCGCGAGCTCTCCCGTACCCATTCACGTTGACGGCGCGAACGGAGAATTTCCTGCGCGGTAACCCGGATCTTGACGACACCATCAAACGCCTGCAGGCGTTCGAGCGCGCGGGTGCGGACGTACTGTTCGCACCCGGTCTCCCCGATCTCAACGCCGTGCGTGCGGTTTGTGGCGCGGTATCGAAACCGGTCAACTTCATGGTGGGCATGAAGGGCAAGTCGTTCAGCGTGGCGGAGCTTGAAGCAGTCGGCGTGCGCCGGATCAGTCTTGCGACGTCGCTCTATCGCGCGGCGATGACCGGATTGCTCGCGGCCGCCCGGGAGGTGAAAGAGCAGGGCACGTTCGGCTATCTTGACCGCCTCTGAACGCTCGTCTGCGACGACGAGGAGAACAAGAGTGCAGACGCGGCGCGAATTCGTCGAATTGCTTTCCCTGGCCGGCCTGAGCACGCTGGTGCCCCGTGGCGCCTGGAGCGGCATTCCCACTCTCGCTCGAAGCAGCACGCCAGAAGATGTGCTGATCGTCGGCGCCGGCCTGGCCGGCCTGGTCAGCGCGTACCTGCTCAAGCTAGCCGGGCACCGCGTGACGATTCTGGAAGCGCGCATGCGACCCGGCGGTCGTGTGATGACCGCGCGCGAGCCCTTCGCGGAGGGACTGCATGGCGAGCTCGGGCCCGCGCGTATTCCCGAAACACACGAACGCATTCGCGCGTGGATCGCCCATCTTGGCCTCGAGCTCGAGCCCTTCGATCCGAAGAGCGGTGATCGCCTGGACGTGGTGAATGGCCAGAAAATCCGCTACAGACCCGATGCGCCGCCCGATCTCGCCGCATATCCGCTGCCGTTCACCAAGGAAGAGCTCAGGCTCGGAATCGCCAAGGTCGCCGAGCGCTGGGCCGCGCCCTTCGAAAAGTACGCGGGCACCGTCACCAGCCGCGACTGGCCACCAGCGGAACTCAAGCCTTACGACGCAATCACCTCACGCGAGTACACGCTGCGCCGCGGACTGAGCGAAGCGGTCGACAGGTACTTCGGGCTCGGCTTCGAGGATCCGGGTGGCGCGAACTTCTCGGCACTGTGGATTCTCCGCATCACGGCGCTGTCACCATTCGAGCGGCCGTTGGCTCGCATTCGCGGTGGCATGGATCGACTGCCGCAAGCTTTCGCCAGGAGCCTGACCGCCGACATCCGCTATGGCGCGCCGGTCGTGGCCATGAGCCAGGAGGCGAACGGAGTCACCGCTGTTATCGAGCACCGTGGCCTGCGCGAGAGCTTGCATGCACAGCGGGCGATCGTGACCGCACCCTTTCCGCCGCTGCGTGCGGTCGAATTCCAGCCCGCACTGTCTCCCGGCAAGCAACGTGCGATTCGCGAGATGCAGTACGAGAATCTCGCCCGCGTCCTGCTGCAACTCAGCGACCGGCCGTGGGAGAAGGACGGTCTCTCGGGTTGGGCAAAGACCGACTTGCCCTCGGAAATCTGGCATCTCTCGCATGACCGCCCGGGCCCGCGTGCGCTCTACGGCGTGTACCTGAAGGGCTCGGCAGCCACGGCGCTACTTGGAATGGATGAGGCCGAGCGCGTGCGCTACGCCGCGATGCATGTCGACACGATCTTTCCCGGCGTAGCCGCTGCGGTCGAGGGTGGAGTCAGCAAAGTGTGGCTCGAAGACCGCTGGGCGGGGGGCGCTCATGCCGGACTTGCTCCAGGACAGGTCACTGCGCTGATGCCACACGCGATTGTTCCCGAGGGTCGCATTCATTTCGCCGGTGAACACACCTCGCCGTGGCAGGCGTGGATGGAAGGCGCGCTCGAATCCGGCGAACGCGCCGCGCTCGAGGTCAACAGCGCAGGTGTGGTGAATTCTGGCACCGGGTGATTTGCTGGGGCTCAGGCGATAGCGCATGCTTCCGATGAAATCTCCCGCGAGGACCCGTGATGCAACGTTCAATCAGTTTGACGGTAATTGTCGTGCTCGCAGCAGTGCTCGGCGAGCGGCTACGTGATCGACAATCCCGGTGATGGAGATGTTGCGCAGATTGCTTGTTCGGCGTAGCGCGGCGAAAGGCGCGTCTGTCGCCCCCGAGCTGAGCGATTTCGATCGAGAGACGCTCGCTCTCGTGCGTCCGCATACGATGACGTCGCCCCAGCGCGTGCAGGCGCTGATTCTCGCCACTCGCTACATCGCGAGACGACGGATTCCGGGAGCCATTGTGGAGTGCGGCGTCTGGCGCGGCGGCAGCATGCTCGCTACTGCACGCACGCTGCTGCACGCGGCTGACACCACGCGCGAACTGTATCTGTTCGATACATTTTCCGGCATGCCGGAACCTGGCCCCGACGATGTTCGTGCCCATGACGGAGCGGCGGCATCCGTCCTCCTGAAAGACCCGGGCGAAGAGCGGACACGGGCAGCAGCCAGCCTCGACACGGTGAAGGCAACGATGGCTTTGTGCCAGTTTGATCCCCGGCGCGTTCACTATGTTGCCGGAAAGGTCGAGGAGACTGTTCCTGCGGCAGCGCCACAGGCAATCGCCCTGTTGCGTCTGGACACCGACTGGTACGAGTCTACGCGGCACGAGCTCGAACATCTGTTCCCGAGATTGTCTGCCGGTGGCGTGCTGATCATCGACGACTACGGTTGGTGGGCCGGTGCCCGGCGCGCCGTGGACGAATATTTTGCAGGGCACGCCGAACCCATTCTGCTGAACATCATCGATGATACTGGCCGAATCGGTGTTCGCGTGTGAAGCGGACGACCGGGGAGATGGGATCCTTGTCCGACGACGTCGCGGCGGACCGCTGGCGGAGTCCGGCACTGCCGCAGCGCACGCGGTATTCGCCGAAGCGGCAAATCGAGCGCTGGATCGTTCCCCTGTTGGGGCGCGCAATTGAAGAGCGGCTCCGCGAGTACGCCACGCCGCTCGCGGCGGGCGGCCGCTGCCTCGATGTCGGCTGCGGAGGTCAGCCCTTCCGGCCTCACGTGGAGCGCATGGGGTTCACCTATACAGGCTTCGACGTTCATCAGAATCCGGAGGGCACGGTTGGCGTACTCGGTGCCATCGACGACCCTCTGCCGGCGGCGCTCGTCGGGCAGCAGTTCAGCTTCGTACTGTGCACCGAAGTGCTCGAACATGTCGCGCGCTGGCCCGAAGCATTTCGCAATCTCGCCTCACTGCTCGCGCCCGGCGGCCGCCTGCTCCTGACGACGCCGCACCTGTGGTTTCCGCACGAGGAACCCTCTGACTTCTTTCGCCCCACGCCCTGGGCGCTCGACTTTCACGGGCGAACCGCAGGATTGACGCCGCTCGAAATCACGCGGCTCGGGGACGGCCGCGACGTGCTCGGCACCGTGCTCAAATCCGTGCGAATCCGTCCCGCTGGAGGACGCTGGTTCTACTGGCCGTTGGTGATTCCGCTGCGATTCATCCGCTCCGCATTGCTCGGAGTCCTGCGCGCGCAATGGCCACGCAAGTTGGTCTCGTTTGAAACGAGTCTCTACCTGAGCACGATTGCCGTGTTCGAAAAACGCTGATGCGTGTCGCGTTCGTCACGACAATGGCGGCGACGCCGTGGGGAGGATCCGAGGAATTGTGGGCAACGACCGCCGCGAGGGCGCTCGCCGCCGGTCACGAAGTCCTGCTCATGACCTACCAGTGGCCGTCGCGGCGCGCAAGGATCGAAGCGCTCGTGCAACAGGGAGCCCAGTTGCACGAGCGGCCCGCGGGTCACAAAACGAGACGCTCATGGGTCAAGAGCACGTTTCGCAATCCGTTCAAAGCGCTGACCGCCTTCTCACCGGACATTGTGCTGATCAGTCAGGCGGGGACGTACGACATCTCCCGTGGCGGTGAGATGGACGCACTGCGCAAGACGCTAACGCGTGACGCGCTACCCTATATCCTCTTGTGCCACTGCGAGCAGGCTGCGCCGCCCACAGCCCGGCGCTTGCGGCGCGCGCGATCTGCATTTGCGGCGGCTGCCATCACGGGATTCCTGAGCGAGCGTCTGCGGAGAACTACGGAATCGCATCTCGACATCACGCTCGGCAGTGCACGGATCTTCCAGAATCCGCTGCACCTTGATGATTCCGGGCCGTTTCCGTGGCCCGTGGGTGAACGCTTGCGGATGGCGTTCGTCGGGCGGTTCGAACGCATCAAGGGTCTCGACCTGTTGATGGAGATTCTCGCGACCCCCGAATGGCGCTCACGCGATTGGAGTCTGACGCTCTGTGGAACGGGCCAGGAGCAGCAGAGTCTTAGCGCACAGGTCAAGCGCGCGGCGCTCGAGAACCGCGTGCGCTTCGCGGGTTTCGTTGATAATGTGGCTGACATCTGGCGTGACCACCACGTGCTCGTCATGCCGTCGCGAGCGGAAGGCGTGCCACTGGCGTTGCTTGAGGCAATGAGTTTTGCGCGGCCGGCCGTGGTGACTGACGTGGGTGGCATCAGTGAATGGGTTGCGCATGAGCAAACGGCTTTCGTGGCGCATCGACCTGCGCCAGACGCCATCGCGGCCGCGCTGGAACATATGTGGCGCTCCCGCCATCTGCTCGAGCAGATGGGTCGCCGCGCGCATTCACAGCTCACCGCCAGGCGCGATGCCGACCCAGGCCTCACGTTGCTGGGATGGATGGAAGGAGTCGCCGCGCGAGGCGGTGAGGCGGACACAGCAAGGGACGCAGCCGACGTGGACAACACCGAAACAAGAATCACGGCC
>DATBVX010000073.1:0-18038 GCA_036515135.1 Steroidobacteraceae bacterium | reverse complement strand
TGCGGCCCGTGATCATCGGGGCGATCAGGTTGTTTCGTTTCACCAGCACATGGAAGAACACCGCCGCCACGTGCAGCCACACGGCGAACCAAATCAGCTTTGCGCCCCAGCGGTGCACGCGTGACCAGGCATCGCTGGTGGCATCACTCACATAGCCGTACAGCGGTCCGCTGCTCACCACCTCATCGTTGGCGAACAGCCCCGCCGCCGCCTGCACGCCGAGGAGCACCAGCAGGAGTAACACCATCAACGCGCCGAGCGGATTGTGCCCCGCGTAGTGCTGAGGCGAATCGACAGTGAAAAGCGAGCGCGTGTAGCGACCGATGCTCGACGGCCCGCGAACGAAGTTCGCGAACCGGGCGTGACGCGGTCCCGCGAATCCCCACACGATGCGAAACGCCGTCAGGACGAGCACCGTGCAACCGCACCAGACGTGCCAGGTGAATGCTGCTGCGCCGATCTTGTGCGTGACCCAGGAACCGAGCACCGCGACGGCGAGCAGCCAGTGGCACAGCCGCAGTGGCAGGTCCCAGATCAGCAAGCCACTATTCCTGGCGCGGGTGACGTGTGCCGACATGGGTGGCAATTCTGCTGGCCGCAGCGCATGAATCCAACCACGCCGCAAGCTTGAATTTTTCCGAAGCGCTCGACACAATCGCCGCCCCAGAAAAAGCCGCCGCGGCGGGAACCGCCGTGGGACACGGCAGTCACAAGGCTCCTTATGATCGAGATCGCCAACCTGACGAAGCGCTACGGCGCACTGACGGCCGTCGATGACGTGAGTTTCCGCGTCGCGCCAGGCGAGGTGCTCGGCTTTCTCGGGCCGAACGCTGCGGGCAAGACCACCACGATGCGCATGATCGCCGGGTTCATCGCACCGACATCGGGCCGCGCCTCCGTTTGTGGGCACGATGTCGAGCGCGATCCACTCGCCGCCAAGGCGTGCATGGGATATCTGCCCGAAGGTGCGCCGAGCTATGGCGAGATGACCGTGCGCGGCTTTCTGGAATTCATCGCGGACATCCGTGCGCTCGCGGGCGAGCGGCGCAAGACACGCCTCGCCGACGTCATCGAGAGGCTTAAGCTCGGCGCGGTCCTGGGCCAGTCGATCGACACGCTGTCCAAGGGATTCCGGCGCCGCGTGGGGCTCGCGCAGGCCATCCTGCATGATCCACGGGTGTTGATTCTCGATGAGCCCACCGACGGCCTCGATCCCAACCAGAAACACGAGGTGCGCGCGCTCATCAACGCGATGGCGGCCGACAAGATCATCGTGATTTCGACCCACATTCTCGAGGAGGTCGATTCCGTCTGCAGCCGCGCCATCATCATCTCGAAAGGAAGACTGGTCGCGGATGAAAAACCGCAAGTACTGGCGAGCCGCTCGCGCTATCACAATGCGGTCACCGTCGGTTTCAACGATCGGGCCGCCCTGGGGCCGGCGCGAGCGGCGCTCAGCGCCCTGCCACAGGTTGCCACTGTCGAGCTTCGTGAAAAGGAAGCGCGACTTACGGCGCTGCCGAAGTCCGGCCAGCTCATCCTGCCCATCGTCAGCGAGCTCGCCCGGCGCGAGCAGTGGGCCGTGAATGAGCTGCACCTGGAGTCGGGGCGCCTCGACGAAGTTTTCCGCGCCATCACGGAGGGTGCCTGATGCGCAACGTCGGCATCATTTTCCGGCGCGAGCTCGCCAGTTATTTCGCCACGCCGCTCGCCTATGTCTTCCTCGTGATCTTCCTGTTGCTCACTGGTGTGTTCACCTTCAACTTTGGCCACTTCTACGAGCGGGGACAGGCGGATCTGGAGTCTTTCTTCGCCTTTCATCCGTGGCTATATCTGTTCCTGATTCCGGCGCTGGCCATGCGCCTGTGGGCCGAGGAGCGCAAGAGCGGCAGCATCGAGCTGCTGATGACATTGCCGGTGACGCTGGCACAGGCCGTCGGTGGCAAGTTCCTTGCGGCCTGGTGCTTTGCCGGAATCGGCCTGGCGCTGACGTTTCCGATCTGGCTCACCGTCAACTACCTGGGCGATCCGGACAACGGCACGATTCTGACCGCGTATCTCGGCAGCTTCCTGATGGCGGGCGGATACCTTGCCATCGGTGCGTGTCTCTCGGCCGCGACGCGCAACCAGGTGATCGCGTTCATATTCACGATCGTGATCTGTTTCGTCCTGACGCTGAGCGGCCACCCGTTCGTGCTGGACCTGTTGCGTGGCTGGACACCGGGGGCGCTGGTCGATGCGGTCGCCTCGCTCAGCTTCTTCACGCACTTCGAGTCGATCCGCAAGGGAGTCATCGATCTCCGCGACATCGTCTTCTTCGCGCTGCTGATCGGCATTTGGCTCGCAGCCACCGGCATCGTGCTCGACATGAAAAAGGCGAACTGAATGGCATTCGACGTGCGCAAGGTGTTGCAGGGTCACCGTGGCAGTGGCGCATTGGCGCTGGCGTTGCTGGCAGTGCTGTTCGTCGGGCTGGTGATGCTGGCCAACCTGGGGCTGCGCGGCCTGCGCGCCGATCTCACGGAGAATCGCCTCTACACCCTCGCGCCCGGCACCCTCAACATCCTCAAGAGCCTCGACGAACCGATCAACCTCTACTTCTACTTCTCGCGTGCGGCCGGTGAAGAAGCGCCCAGGCTCAATACCTACGCGACGCGCGTGCGCGAAATGCTCGAGGAGATGGCGGCACGCGCCGGCGGAAAGATCCGCCTGCAGAGCATCGATCCGGAGCCGTTCTCCGAGGATGAGGATCGCGCCGCCGAGCTCGGCCTGCAGGCGGTGCCGCTCGGAAGGGGCAGCGAGACATTCTATTTCGGGCTGGCCGGCACCAATTCCACCGATGGGCGGGCGGCCATAGAACTCTTTAATCCGGACCAGGAAGAATTCCTCGAGTACGACATCGCCAAGCTCGTGGTCGAGCTGGCCCGCCCGAAAAAGCCCGTGATCGGCCTGCTCACGACGCTGCCGATGAGCACCGATTTCAACCCGATGACCGGCCAGATGCGCGACCCCTGGGCGGTGATGTCGCAGCTCGAACAGCTTTTCACGGTGCGCACCTTGAGTAACGAGGCGGTGAGCATCGATGCCGACATCGAAGTGCTCGTGCTCGTGCATCCCAAGGAGCTGTCACAAGCAACTTTGTATGCGATCGACCAGTTCATCCTGCGCGGCGGGCGCGCGCTCATCTTCGTCGATCCGCAGTCGGAAGCGGATCCGGCGGGCCAGCAACCGGGCAATCCGTACGCCGCGATGGGCGCCAACCGCAGTTCGACTCTGGAGCCGCTCTTAAAGGCCTGGGGCATCGAATTCAATCCGCGCCAGGTGATCGGCGACCTCCAGCGCGCCCTCATGGTCGGCGGAATGGGCGGCGGAGAACCGCAGCGGCATATCGCCTTTCTCGGTCTCGACCGTTCCAACCTGAATGAGAAAGATGTCATCACAGCGGCGCTCGACTCCATCAATGTCGCCACCACGGGCAGCATCAGGCTGGCCCAGGGCTCGGCGCTCACGCTCGAGCCACTCGTGCAGACCAGCGCGCTCGCGGCGGCGCTCCCGGTCGAGCGATTCGCGATGCTCTTCGACCCGGCGTCGTTGCGCGATGGTTTCCAGCCAACCGGCGAGCGCTACGTGATCGCTGCGCGGCTGAGTGGCAAGCTCAGGTCGGCATTCCCCGAGGGCAGGCCGGCCGGCGAAACGCCGGCCGTTCCACTCGCTCAACAGCCGGACGTCCTCAAGGAGTCGGCGCAGGCAGTCAACCTGGTTCTGGTCGCCGATACCGACCTCCTGACCGACATGCTGTGGGTACGCAGCGAGTCATTCTTCGGTCAGCGCTTTGCACAGGCGATCGCCAACAATGGCGACCTCGTGCTGAATGCGGTCGACAATCTCACCGGCAACAGCGATCTCATCAGCATTCGCGGCCGCGCCAGCTTCGTGCGGCCATTCGAGCGCGTCGAGGAGTTGCGGCGGCAGGCGGAGGACCGCTTCCGCAGCAAGGAACGCGAGCTCGAGGAGAAGCTGCGCGCCACCGAGCAGAAACTCGTCGCGCTGCAATCGAGCCGCAACGACCAGTCGTCGCTCATCCTGACGCCCGCGCAGGAACAGGAACTGGGCCGTTTCCAGGACGAAAAGCTCCGCATCCGCAAGGAGCTCAGGGAAGTGCGGCACGGGCTCGATCAGGAGATCGAGCGTTTGGGCACCCTGCTCAAGGTGATCAACATCGCCCTCGTGCCGCTGCTGCTGACGATCGCAGCGCTGGCCGCGTTCATGTGGCGCCGGCGGCGCGCGGCATCGCGCACCTGAGATTCACGATGACCGGTCGGCGTCTTGGCATTCTGGTCGTTGTTACGCTGCTCATCGTCGCGGGAGCGATCTGGCTCAGCGGCGAGCGAGGCCTGCGGCGCAACGAAACCGCCGGTGAGCGCGTGTTTCCGGCACTCGCCGCGGTGCTCAATGAGGTTTCCGAGGTCCGCCTGGTGAAGGCGGGTGAACAGCCCGCGGTGACGCTCAAGCGCGGCGAGAAGACCTGGGGAGTCGCCGAGCGTGCGGGCTACCCCGCCGATGACGGGAAGCTGCGCAAGCTCCTGATCGATCTTTCCGAGCTCAGGATCGTTGAGCAGAAGACGTCAGACCCAGCCAACTATGCCGTACTCGGTGTCGAGGACGTCAAGTCCCCGGCTGCCTCCGGGGTGCGCATCGAGCTCGGCGGCTTGCAGGAGCCGATTGTGTTGATCGTCGGCAAGAGCGCAGGCAGCCGTTCGACGTATGCGCGCGTCGCGGATTCTGCAAAGAGCATCGCCGTGACGTCGGCGCTTACTCTCGACACCGAACCGCAGAACTGGCTGGACCGGTCGCTGCTCGACATCACAGCCAACCGCGTGCAGCAGGCCCGCGTCACACCCGCAGGTAGCGCGACTTACACGGCGTTGCGTGAGACGCGTGACCAGACCGATCTCGTCATGCGTGATCTGCCGAAAGGGCGCGAGCTCGCCAGCCCGATCGCAGCCAACCCGTTGGCCTCCGCGCTGTCCGGGCTCAGTTTCCAGGACGTGCGCGCGGTGCCAAGCGGGGAAGAGTGGGGAGCGGACAGCCCGCGCGCCGAGTTTTTCCTGTTCGATGGCACGATTCTCGAGGTCAGCGGCCGCAAGGAGGGCGACCGGCATTGGATAAGGCTCACCGCTCGCTTCGATGACGCGCAGCGACAGCGCTTTGCCGCAGTCGCACCCGTTGAGCAGAAACCCGGGACCGCGGCTACACCTCCCGTACCCGCCGATGCGAAGCCAGAAGAGACCGGCGCGCAAGCCCAGTCACTGGCAGCGCGGTTCAGCGGATGGGCGTTCGAGATTCCCGCCCACCAGTACGACGGTCTGTTCCGCCCGCTCAACGATCTGCTGAAGTCGTCCTGAGACGCCTTCCCTTGGCCTCCATCATGGCCGGCCCGGTTGCGACATCGCCTGCATCGGGAACCGCGGGCTCATCGTTCGCGGACTTGTTGCGCCGGTTCGCCGCGATGTTCTACGACGCCCTGCTCCTCGCGGCACTCCTGATGCTCGCGACCGCCGTGGTCCTGCCCTTCACGCACGGGGAAGCCATCGCGGCTGGGTCCCCCGGCTGGATGCGTCACTCCTATCGCGCACTGCTCGTCGCCGTCGTCGCGGGTTACTTCGGCTTCTTCTGGACGCACAGCGGCCAGACGCTCGGAATGCTGGCCTGGCGGATCCGCGTCATTCGCGCCGATGGGTCGCCGCTGCGCTGGCGCGACGTGCTCAAGCGCCTGGCAGCCGCGCTCCTGTCCTGGTCCGCGGTCGGCCTGGGATACCTGTGGTTGCTCTTCGATCGCGAGCGGCTCACGTGGCATGACCGGTTGAGCGGCACGCGCATCGTGAGTCACGACGCCCACCGCGCGTGAGCGGCTCAGCGAGTTCTCGCCATGAGAGCGGTCGTAACCAGGGCGAGCATCGCCGTCGGAATCCACGCCAGCACCACCGGATCGAGATCGAACACGAGCGCGCCGCTTTCGAGCGTGCGCTGGACCAGGAAGAACGCGACGCCGATCAGGACACCGATCACCATGCGCGCACCAGCGCCCGCGGTGCGCAATGGCCCGAACGCGAACGGCACGGCCAATAGCGCCACCACGATGATCGCGCAGGTGCGCGCGATACGCGACCAGAAGGCGAATTCGTAAGTTCCGGTTTCCAGCCCGTTGGCGTGCAAGTGACGAATGAGCCGCATGAGGCCGAGCGATGGCAGCTGACGCGGCTCGCTCACCGCGAGCCCGAGGAAACCCGGATCGACGCGGGTCGTAAGCATCGCCCGCGACTCGGCGATTACCTCGACGCGATCGCCCTCGAATCGCGTCTCGCGGTAGCCCTCGAGCCGCCACTCGCGGCTGTCCTGCTCTACCGTGGCATTGCTGGCCTGGCCCACGCTCTTAAGCTGCTGTGGTCCGTCGAAGCGGAACACGAACACACCGCCGAACAGCTGGTCGCCGGTCTGCTCCTGCACGCTGATCATGGTCTCGCCATCCTTGATCCAGGCGCTGCCCGAGCCGGCAAAGCTCACGTCGGAGAACTTGCTGAACGCCTTCTGCTGGCGGGCGAACTTCTGCAACGGCGGCGCGACAAACTCGCCCAGCGCCGCGGTGAAGACGAGAATCACGAGACCACCCATGGCCACGGCGCGAGCCGTGCGCATGACGGAGACTCCCGCGGCGCGCACGACCACCAGTTCGCTGCCCCGAGCGAGCGCACCCAGGCCGAGCAACGCGCCGATGAGTACGGCGATCGGCATCAGCTCGAAGGCCTGCTGCGGCAGGCTGAGTAACGAGAACAACAGCGCGTTCGCCGCACTGTAGTCACCCACGCCGATGTCGTCCTGCTGGCCAATGAACACGAATAGCCCGCCCAGCGTCAGTAACACGCCGAGCACCATCGCGCTGTAGAGCAGCACGGTGCCAATGAGGTAGCGATCGAGAATCTTCACCGGGCTGCCCGTGCCGATTGTGGCCGCAACCGCATCCAGATGTCCTGCCGGAAGAGCATGAACAACGCGAAGCCCGCAAAGAGCGCGTGCACCCACCACACACCGACCCCGGGCGACAAGGTCCCCTTCGCCACCCATACCTTGGCGGCCGACAGCAGGTTCGCATAGACGAAATACAGCAGGATCGCCAGGCCGATGCGCGCATAGCGCCCCTGGCGCGGCCGCAAGTGCGCGAGCGGAACCGCGAGCAGTGTGAGCACGAACGCCATCAGCGGCATCGACAGCCGCCATTGCAGCTCGGCACGATCCCTCGGATCGGGCGAGGCCAGCAGCGCCAGCGTCGGCCTGAGCTCGACGTCGGCGGCCGTAAAGCTCGGCGCCGGGAGCCGCACCGGAATGCCGTGCTCCTGGAATTCCGTGATGCGGAAATCGCGTTCGCCAGGAATCCCCTCGTACCGCCGGCCCTCCTCGAGCACCATCGTGTGCAGTAATCCGTTCTCACTGACGTGATGCCGCGCGCGCCTGGCGACCGCAATCTCGATGCGCCGGTCCTGGCTGCGCTTCACGAACACGTCCCTGAGCGTGCCGTCGGCATCCACCGCCGCGGCATAGAACACCACGCCACTGCCTCCCACTGTGCGGAACCGGCCCGGCTCGAGGTTGGCGAACTGCGCGTCCCGCAACGCGACGCCGCGCAGCTGCTGCACGCGTTCCGCGGCGTTGGGCGCCAGGGCCAACGCCAGCCAGGCAAGCACGACAGCGAGCACGAAAGTCAGAGACAGCACCGGGACATACAGGCGCAACACGCTGATCCCGCACGCATGCACGGCGACCATCTCGCTTTCGTGATAGAGACGGCCAAAAGCGAGCACGATCGCGAGCAGGAGCCCGACCGGGATCAGCACGGTGAGGTTCTCGAGCGAGCTGAAGCCGATCAGGGCCAGGATAACTTCGCGCGAGAATCGGCTCTCAGCCGCCCGCTCGAGCACGCGCGCGAGCTGGTTCGTGACCAGGATGACGAGCAGCACTCCGGTCACGGCCAGCCACGTCAGCGTCACTTCCCGCAGGATATAGCGATCGAGGATGCGGAATACCGCTGTCGCCCGCTGCTGTGGCCGCACGCTCAAATTGAGTACACTACCTCGCCATGTCTGCCGGACGCGCCCGCAGCGACAGGCTGTGGTGAACAGAACCTAAAGAACCGGCGTCGCGGTAACGTTAAACCACTCGTGCGCGAGGCTCAATCTGTGCGAGGTCGCAGATGCGCGTGCGGCGACCGATTCGAGGACTCGCTATGCAGTTGAAGGCGGTTACGGGTTCTGCCGGCGAAGTGCGCGGTGACTGTGTGCTGGTCGGCATCCACGAATCGGGTGGGCTCACCGCGGCGGCCACGCAGCTCGACCGCCGTGTTGGCAAGCGGCTCAATACCCTGATCCGGCGCGGCGACTTTCCCGGCAAGCTTGGGGAAACGCTGCTGCTCACCGATGTGCCGAACGCACCCGCGCCCAGGATCCTGCTGGTCGGTCTCGGCCCGCGCAAGAGTTACGAGCGCAAGAGCCATCGCCGCGCCCTGACCGCCGCATTCCAGGCGCTGGCGCGCACGCGTGCACGGCGCGCCGTCTCGTGGCTGGCGCGAGAGCCGATCGCGGGAGTCGACTCCTACTACGCCGGCCGCTTCGCCGCCGAAGCCTTCGCCAGCGCGCTCTATCGCATTCCGGATCTCAAGACGGGCAACAAGCCTCCTGCCCCGGCACTGACCCACCTGACGCTGGGACTTGCAAGCCAGCGCGCGCGTCGCGAGGCGCAGCGCGGTCTCGACGACGGCGCCGGGATTGCGGCGGGTCTTCAGGTCAGCCGCGATCTCGGCAATCTTCCCGCGAACGTGTGTACGCCGCGATATCTGGCACAGGCGGCCCGCGGTTTGGCCCGCCGGCAGCGGGCGGTGCGGGTCCGCGTGCTCGATCGCGCGGCAATCGCACGACTCAGGATGGGTTCCTTTCTCTCGGTCACGCACGGCAGCGACGAGCCACCACAACTGATCGTCCTCGAGTATCGGGGCGGGAGGCGCAGCGCGGCGCCGGTTGCGCTCGTGGGCAAGGGGATCACATTCGACAGCGGCGGAATCTCGCTCAAGGATCCCGCCAGCATGGACGAGATGAAGTTCGATATGAGCGGCGCCGCGAGCGTGATCGGGACCTTTGCCGCCGTGGCCGCATTGAAGCTGCGCGTCAACCTGGTCGGCGTAGTTCCCGCCTGCGAGAACATGCCGAGCGGGCGTGCGACCAAACCGGGCGATATCGTGCACAGCATGTCCGGACAGACGATCGAGATTCTCAACACCGATGCGGAAGGCCGCCTGATCCTGGCCGATGCACTGACGTACGTGCGCCGTTTCAAGCCCGCGGCGGTGATCGACATCGCAACGTTGACCGGCGCGTGCGTGATTGCGCTCGGCGCGCACTACAGCGGCCTGATGTCAGTTGACGAGCCGCTCGCGACCGCGCTGGTGAAGGCCGGCGAGCGAGCCGACGATCGCACCTGGCGCCTGCCCCTCGTCGAGGAATACGGCGAGCAGCTCAAGAGCAACTTCGCGGATTTCGCCAACACCGGCGGCCGCGAGGGGGGCGCGATCGCGGCGGCATGCTTCCTCGCCAAGTTCACCCAGGGTCTGCATTGGGCGCACCTCGACATTGCCGGCGTTGCGTGGCTGAGTGGCGCGCAGAAGAGCAGTACCGGACGCCCGGTCCCGTTGCTGGTCGATTTTCTGCTGGAGCGCGCGCGCAAGGGGTGAGCATGGCGCGCGTCGACTTCTACATTCTCGACCAGGCAGATGCGCAGGCGCGCCTCAAGCTCGCCTGCCGGCTTGCCGAGAAAGCCTGGTCGCAGTCGCAGAGAGTCCTGTTGCTGACGTCAGGCGACGCGGACGCACAGGCGCTCGATGAGATGCTGTGGACTTTTCGCGATCGCAGCTTCGTGCCGCACGAGATCTATTCGGCGGATCGCGCGCCGCGGGCATCAGTGGTGATCAGCGACAGCACGCAAGGCCCGGGAGAAGCGGACGTGTTGATCAACCTGCGCGAAGAAGTCCCGGAAGGGTTCGAGCGCTTCGCCCGGGTGGTCGAGCCCGTCGACGGCGATCCCGCACGTCGCCAGTCGGGGCGCGAGCGTTATCGCTTCTACCGCGAACGCGGGCTCGCACCCGACTCACACCAGGTGGGCAGCGGCAATGAGCTCTGATCGCTCGCGGCGCGACGAGGCGATTCCGACGCTGACCGATGTCGTGGACCTCGAGCCCACCGCGCTGTCGCCCGAGGAGCGCGCCGCGGTGCAGGCCGAAGTCACGGCGCAGGTGCTTAAGCTCGCCGATCAGTTGCTGCACGAGGCGAGTCGCGAAGTCGAAACAGCCCTGTTCGAGCGCGTCCGCGATCGCCTGCGCGCGCGCCTGCCTGAGATCATCGACGTCGCCCTGCGCGAACGCGTCTCACGGAACTGACTTCTCCGGGCGGGCGCGCCCACGCCGCTTCGCTATACTTTCGATTCTCTGATGGACAAGGTTTACTCCCCGCACGACATCGAGCAGCGCCTCTACGCACGCTGGGAAAGTTCGGGCGGATTCGCTCCGTCCGGCCGCGGCACGCCATTCTCGATCGTCATCCCCCCGCCCAACGTGACTGGAACGTTGCACATGGGGCACGCGTTCCAGCACACGCTGATGGATGCCCTGACGCGCTTTCACCGCATGCAGGGCCACAACACGCTGTGGCAGCCGGGCACCGATCACGCGGGCATCGCCACGCAGATGGTGGTCGAGCGCCAGTTGAATGCCGAGGGCCGATCGCGCGCCGAGCTCGGGCGCGAGGCGTTCGTCGCGCGCGTCTGGGACTGGAAGTCACAGTCCGGAGGCACGATCTCGAGCCAGATGCGCCGGCTCGGCGTGTCGGTGGACTGGAGCCGCGATCGATTCACGATGGATCCGGAGCTGTCGACAGCGGTCACCGAGGTGTTCGTACGCCTGCACGACGAGGGACTGATCTATCGTGGCCAGCGCTTGGTCAATTGGGACCCGGTACTGCATACCGCGCTGTCCGATCTAGAGGTGCTGTCCGAGCCCGAAGCCGGCCATTTGTGGCACTTCCGCTATCCGCTCGCCGACGGCAGCGGGCACGTTGTGGTGGCGACCACTCGACCCGAGACGATGCTCGGTGACACGGCGGTAGCGGTGCATCCCGAGGATGCGCGGTATCGTCTGCTCGTCGGGCAGGAGATTAAGCTCCCGATCACCGACCGGTTGGTCCCGATCATCGCCGATGAATACGTCGATCCGGAGTTTGGCTCCGGCTGCGTCAAGATCACACCGGGACATGACTTCAACGACTATGAGGTCGGCAAGCGCCGCGGCTTGCCCCTCATCAACGTCTTCGATCGCGATGCCCGGATCATCAGCGCGGCGGACAGCACCACTGACCGGGTCGCCCTCGCCCAGATCCCAGCGCAGCTGCGTGGATTGGATCGCTTTGATGCGCGCCAGCGCGTGGTGGCCATGCTCGAGGAACGCGGGCTCGTCGCGAGAATCGAGCCGCACACGCTCTCCGTTCCGCGCGGCGATCGTAGCGGCGCGGTGCTCGAACCCTGGCTCACGGACCAGTGGTACGTGAGGATCGCGCCGCTCGCGGAACCCGCGATCGCTGCGGTCGCCAACGGCCGCACGCGTTTTGTACCCGACAGCTGGCAGAAGACCTACTTCCAGTGGATGCACAACATCCAGGACTGGTGCATCAGCCGCCAGCTCTGGTGGGGACACCGCATCCCGGCCTGGTATGACGAGCACGGCAACGCGTTCGTCGCGCGCAATGTGCAGGACGCGCAGCGTCTGGCTGATCGGCACCACGGAGCGAGCGTAACGCTGCGACAGGACGAGGATGTCCTCGACACCTGGTTCTCTTCGGCCCTGTGGCCGTTCTCGACACTGGGCTGGCCCGCTGCGACGAGCGAGCTTAAGACCTTCTACCCGACCTCGGTGCTCGTTACCGGCTTCGACATCATCTTCTTCTGGGTCGCGCGCATGCTGATGATGGGGCTCCGATTCGCGGGCGACGTCCCTTTCCGGGAGGTGTACATCACCGGTCTCATCCGCGACGAGCACGGCGACAAGATGTCGAAATCGAAGGGCAACATCCTCGACCCCATCGATCTCGTGGACGGCATCGAGCTCGACGCCCTGGTTGCCAAGCGCACCTCGGGTCTCATGCAGCCGCACATGCGCGCGACCATCGAGAAGAACACGCGCCGCCAGTTTCCACGTGGCATCCCGTCTTATGGCACGGATGCCCTGCGCTTCACGTTTGCGGCGCTGGCTACGCTCGGCCGCGACATCCGCTTCGATCTCGGGCGCGTCGATGGCTATCGCAACTTCTGCAACAAGATCTGGAATGCCGCGCGCTACGTGATCATGGCGACAGACAATCACGACGTGGGCCGCGATGCCGCGTGCGATTACGTCGCCGCGGACCGCTGGATCCGGGCCCGGCTGCACCACGCGATCGCCGCGTGCCGTGCGGCATTCGCCGCGTATCGCTTCGACCTGGCCGCCACCGCGCTCTACGAGTTCACCTGGTACGAGTTTTGCGACTGGTACCTGGAGCTGAGCAAGCCCGTGCTGCAGTCACCCTCGGCCAGCGAGGCACAACGCCGCGGCACCCGCCGCACGCTGCTCGAAGTGCTCGAGGCGCTGCTCAGGCTCCTGCACCCGGTGATGCCCTTCATCACGGAGGAGATCTGGCTCAAGGTGGCACCCCTCGCCGGCCGCGCGGGCCCGACGATCATGCTGGCCCCGTTTCCGCAAGCCACGGACTTCCGCGTCGATCCGGCGGGCGAGCAGGAAATCGAGCTGATCCGGGGCCTCATCGTGAAACTGCGGAACATTCGCGGCGAGAATGACATTTCGCCCGCCAAACGCCTCGCAAGCGTATACGTGCGCAACGCCACGCCCGCGCAGCTCGACCAGATCTCGGCCAACGGTGCGTACTTCGATCGGCTGGCCAATGCAGAGCTGAAGGAATTCGACCGTGGGTGTGAGGTCGAGACCTCCGCGACGGCGCTGCTCGACAATATCGAGCTTTACGTGCCGCTCCGCGGGCTGAAGGAGAACCTCGGCGCGGAGCGCGCCCGACTCGCCAAGGCGCGCGAGCGGGCGCAGAAGGAACTTGCCGGCGCACAAGGGCGTCTCGCAAATCCGGAATTCCTGCGCAATGCTCCAGCCGATGTCACGGAGAACATGCGCGAACGGGTCGCGGGCTTGAGCCGCGAGCTCGAACAGCTCGAGACGCAGATCGCGAGGCTGGAGAAGCTGAACTGAACAGGCAACGCGGCGACGGTCGCGCTGCCGTTAGCAGAGGTGGTCCGATGCTGCAGGCATCAACGTCGAACGCGGAACAGTCCTCGCGCTTGCGCGAGCGGCTGACGCAGGCGCTCGAACAGGTGAACCAGGTGATTCTCGGCAAGGACGCGGAGATCCGCCTCTGCCTCGCCTGCCTGCTGGCGCGCGGACACCTGCTCATCGAGGATATCCCGGGCGTCGGCAAAACCACGCTTGCCCACGCGCTCGCGCAGAC
Organism: Steroidobacteraceae bacterium; assembly: GCA_036515135.1. Classification (GTDB taxonomy): domain Bacteria; phylum Pseudomonadota; class Gammaproteobacteria; order Steroidobacterales; family Steroidobacteraceae; genus DATBVX01. The sequence goes on along the minus strand of DATBVX010000073.1, from coordinate 4,443 downwards.
GCTTGGACTGTCGTACCAGCGCGTGCAATTCACCAGCGACTTGCTGCCCGCGGATATCATCGGCGTGTCGATTTTCGACCGTGCCGCCAACCGCTTTGAGTTCCAGCATGGGCCGATTTTCGCGCAGCTGGTGCTAGCCGACGAGGTCAACCGCGCGACTCCGAAAGCGCAGAGCGCGCTGCTCGAGGCCATGGAGGAACAGCAGGTCACCGTCGACGGCCGCAGTTATCCCCTGCCCGAGCCCTTTTTCGTCGTGGCGACGCAGAACCCTATCGACCAGGTGGGCACGTTTCCGCTGCCCGAGTCGCAGCTTGACCGCTTCCTGATGCGCATCGAGCTCGGTTACCCTGACTCGGCGCACGAACGCCAGCTGCTGCTGGGCCAGGATCGGCGCGCACTGCTGGCCACGCTCAACGCCGTCCTCACGACATCCGATCTCGGACTGTTGCAGGCGAACGTGACCGCGATCCACGCGGCACCGGCGCTGCTCGACTACGTGCAGGCCCTGGTCTCGTTCACGCGCGCGAGCGGACGCTTCGCCTGCGGACTGTCGCCACGCGCGGCGATCGGCCTGTTGCGCGCCAGCCAGAGCTGGGCGCTGCTCGCGGGACGGTCAAGCGTCGTGCCCGAAGACGTGCAGGCAGTGCTGCCCGCGGTTGTCGGTCATCGTCTGCGCACCGCGGGCGAAGCGACGCCCTCCGCGCCTCTCACTCTCGGCCGGCGCATCATCGAAAGCGTGCCGATTCCCTGATGCCGCTCACCCGCGTGCGCGCCGCGCTTGCCGAACGCGCCCGCCGCTGGGCGCGCCGGCGGCAAGGCGCGGACGCGCTGCCATTCACGCTCGATCGCCGCCGCATCTACATCCTGCCGACGCCCTTTGGATTTCTGTACGCGCTGACCGTCTTCACCATGCTGGTCGGCTCGATGAACTACAACAATAGTCTTGGGCTCGCGCTGACGTTCCTGCTGACGGGCGTGGGCCTGGTCGCGATGCATCACTGTCATCGAAATCTGCAAGGCATCGTGATCTCCGGCGTGCAGGCGAGCGAGGTGTTTGCGGGCGATCGACTGGCGCTCACTGTCGGCTGCGAAAATCCCACGGCTGTGCCGCGCCATGGCTTGCAGTTCCAGTGCGACGCCGAGTCGGCCGGGTTGGACATCCTCGAAGCACGCGGACGCGGGCTGGCGACGATTCACTTGCCCACGACGACGCGCGGCGTGTTGCGCCCTGAGCGCCTGCTCGTCAACACGCGCTTTCCATTCGGTCTGTTTCGCGCCTGGAGCTGGTTTTATCTGCCGCTCGAAGCAGTCGTCTATCCGCGCGCCCACGGCTCGCAACGCCCGCCAGCGAGCATCGGCCCCGACCACGCGGGGCTCGAAGCGCAGCGGCGTGGCGAGGACGACTTTCGCGGGTTCCGCAGCTACCACCCGGGCGACTCGCCGAAGCACATCGCCTGGAAGGCGCTTGCGCGTGGCGCGCCTTTGCTCGTCAAGGAACACGCGGGCGCGAGCGGAGCACCGCTGATGTTCGAGCTCGAGCAGGTTGAGGGAAGCGACCTGGAGCGCCGCCTGTCGCAGATCGCGCGTTGGATCGTCGATGCCGAGCATCAGGCACGGGCGTTTGGATTGAGCTTGCCGGGCGCTCACCTCGCCCCGGCGACCGGCGCGGCCCAGCGGCGTCGATGCCTCACAGCGCTTGCCCTGTGCGATCCGGACCCGGTTCGTGTTGCGCGTTGACTCGCATGCGCCCCTGCTGGCGCCGGCCGCGTGGACGCTGACGAGCCTGGCACTCGCCGTCGCCCTGCACGTCGATCATCTTCCAGCCTGGGTTCTCGGCGCATTCGGCGTACTGGCCACTTGGCGCGCGCTGCTCGGGGTCCGTCGCGCCCGGCTGCCGCCGCGAGCTCTCCGCACCGTTGCGGTCATCCTGATACTCATCGCGGTGCTGGTGAGCTTTCGCACCATCAACGGCATCGATGCCGGAACGGCGATGCTGGCGCTGATGGCGGGACTGAAACTGCTCGAGACGCGCGCCACGCGCGACCACCGGATACTGCTGCTGATCGCCTACTTCCTGGTGCTGGCGTCATTCCTGTACGACCAGCAACTGTGGCGTCTCCCGCTCGTGGCGGTTGTGGTGTGGATCATCACAGCCACGCTCCTCAGGGTTGGCGAGAAGCCTGAAACACTCGCACCGCGCGCCGCCATGCGCCTGAGCGCACGAGTTCTGCTTCAGGCGACGCCGTTGATGCTGCTCCTCTTCCTGCTGTTTCCGCGCGTTCCGGGTCCGTTCTGGAGCCTGCCGAGCGCCGAGCGCGCGGTCACGGGCTTGAGCGACGAAATGAGTCCCGGCGACATCACCGAGCTCAGTTTGACCAGCGAGGTCGCGTTCCGGGTGCGTTTCGAGGGCGCAGTGCCGCCACCCGCACAGCGCTATTGGCGCGGCCCGGTCCTGCACGATTTTGACGGCTACACCTGGCGGCGAATTCGCGGCGTGTTTCATCCGCTGCAGCCCGCGGACCTGAGCGGTCGCGGCTACGACTACAGCCTCATGCTCGAGCCGACCGGGCGCAACTGGGTGTTTGCGCTCGATCTTCCCGCGAGCTGGCCCGCGCGACAGCTGTTCCAGACCTACGATTATCAGCTGCTCTCGGTGGCGCCGATCGATGATCCAGTGACGGTGCGCGTACGCTCGCATCCCCAGTACGTCGCCGGAACCGAGCTCAGCCTCACCCTGTTGCGCCGTGATACGCGGCTTCCACAAGACAGCAATCCACGCAGCTTCGCGCTAGCACAGCAGATGCGCGCAGCGGCCGCCGACGATCTCGCATACATCAACGACGTGCTGGCGATGTTCCGGGAACAGGAGTTCGTCTACACGCTCACGCCGTCGCAGCTCGACTACGACTCCGTGGATGACTTCCTCTTCAACACGCGGAGTGGCTTCTGTGGCCACTACGCCTCGGCATTCACGAGCCTGATGCGTGCCGCCGGCATTCCCGCGCGGGTGGTCACGGGCTACCAGGGTGGAGAGCTCAATCGGTTGGCGGACTACTACATCGTGCGCCAGTCCGACGCCCATGCCTGGAGCGAAGTGTGGCTCCGCGGCCGTGGGTGGAGCCGTGTCGATCCCACGGCAGCCGTGGCGCCGGAACGGATTGAACGCGGGGTCATGGACGCGGTCGCTGCCAATGAACCTGTGGCGGACCGCCTGATGCGCCAGTACGCCTGGTTGAGAAACCTGCGCTTTGCCTGGGACGCGGCGAACACGCTGTGGCGCGAACGCGTGCTCGAGTTCAATACCCGCTCGCAGGAGCGGTTGCTGGAGTGGTTCGGCATTTCGCATCCCGACTGGCGCACCCTGGGAATGCTGCTGGCCGCGGGCATCGCGCTCGCGCTCGCCCTGCTCGGCATTCAGCTCGCGCGCGAGCTGCGTTTCCATCGGCTGGATCCCGCGCAGCGCAGCTACGAGCGCTTCTGCCGCCGGATGGAACGGCACGGGCTGCTGCGACGCGCATTTGAGGGGCCGCTCGACTTCGCCTCTCGGGTGCGCAGCTCGCGTCCCGACCTCGCTGCCGAGATCGACGCAATTACCCGCCTCTATCTGGATCTGCGTTACGGCGAGGTGGCGAGTTCGGCGGCGCTCGCTGAGCTGGTGCGGCGCGTGCGCGCCTTTCGACCCGCGCCACGTCCAGTCTAGTCGGCGAGGTCGTGTGGCATACTGCCGCTCCTCAGCAGGAGCACCGCCATGTCAGATCTCAAGACGCGATTTGCGACCGCTGCTCAGGAAGTACAGAAACTCAAGACCCGGCCATCGAGCGAAAAGCTGCTCGAGTTGTACGCGCTGTACAAGCAATCGACCGAGGGTGACGTCACGGGCAGCCGGCCCGGATTTCTCGATCTCACGGGCCGCGCGAAATTCGACGCGTGGGCGACGAAGAAGGGCACGGGCGCCGACAAGGCGATGCAGGCGTACGTCGATCTGGTCGAGAAGTTGAAGAAGGCGTAAAGGGAACGAAGAGCTCGGGGCGCTTCATCACCCAAGAAGCACTTGACCGCGATTGTCGTCTTCTTTCTTGCTCTCGGCGTCGTCGCGGCGCTGATCGGGCGACCGATCTGGCGCGCCCACCGCCGTCGACAGATTCGTGCGCGTCCGCTGCCAGAATCCTGGCGCACCCACATCGAGCGATCCATGCCGCTGTATCGGCAGCTTCCCGCTGAATTGCGCACACGCCTCGACGGACTCGTGCAGCAGTTCGTCGCCGAGAAGGATTTCGTCGGCTGCCAGCGGCTCACCGTCACGCACGAAATGAAATTGGTGATTGCCGCGCAGGCGTGCCTGCTGGTGGTGAACCGCTCGGGGCGCCTGTACGACGAGCTGTTCTCGGTACTGGTCTATCCCGCGGCATTCATAGCGCCCGAGACCCATCACGACGAGGCGGG
>DATBVX010000072.1:0-43964 GCA_036515135.1 Steroidobacteraceae bacterium | reverse complement strand
AGGTGATTCAACATGGCTGGCTACGTCACGAATATCGAGCGCGACACGCTGGAAAACGACGACTATCGCCGCGTGCTATTCACCGGGCGCAATACCCAGCTCGTGCTGATGACGCTGCCGCCGGGCGAGGAGATCGGCCTCGAGACGCACGCCGAGCACGATCAATTCATCCGAGTCGAGTCCGGGAGCGGTTGCGTCGTGCTCAACGGCCAGAAGCACCCGCTCGGTGATGGCGTTGCGGTCGTGATTCCCGCCGGCGTCGAGCACAACGTCGTGAACACGTCCGCCTCCGCACCGCTGCGGCTCTACACGCTCTACAGTCCACCGGAACATCCGGACGGCACCGTCCATCGCACGAAGCGCGATGAACCCGCCGGCCACTGAGGGATAATCGCGGCGATCGGTTGCCAGGCCCACGCAACTGGCCCTGCACTCAAATTAATCCTCGATCGGGAATCGAGCGCGCAGGCGCTTGACGCGCTGGTGCTTGTGCTTGCTCTGCAGCCGCCGTTCCTTGGCGGCGCGGGTCGGGCGCGTGGCGTGGCGGGCCTTGGGCTCGATCAATGCGCGCTCTATGAGATCGGCGAGCCGTTCGAGCGCGTCGCGGCGGTTCTGATCCTGCGTACGATGGCGGCGAGCGATGATCAGCACGCTGCCGTCCTCGTTCAGGCGCTGGCCGGCGAGCGTACGCAGCCGCGTCTTGACGCGCTCCTCGAGGGCGCGCGATCCCGCGAGATCGAAGCGCAGCTGGACGGCGGAGGCGACCTTGTTGACGTTCTGGCCGCCGGGGCCAGAGGCCCGGACGAAGCGGAATTCGAGATCGGAATCCGGTATTTCGACGCCGGGCGTGACCCGCAGGCTCACTCTTTTACTTGCGCCTTGGTCTGGTACACCCACGATTCTGCATCCTCCGCCGCCGAGTAGATGCGGATGCCGCGCTGCGCGACCGGGATGGTGATGCCGTTTTCCTTGAAGAGACGGAAGATCGCGCGGTTGACCTCGGAGCGCACGTTGTTCACGCCCTCCTGCGGGTCCGCGATCCAGAAGCGCAACTCGAGGTCCATGCCGTAATCGGTGAACCCCATGAGCCGCGAAACCGGCGGCGGTTCGCGCAGGATGCGGCGCTGATTCTCCGCCGCCTTGAGTAACACCTTCAGCGCCAGCTCCGGGTCGTCCTGATAGCTGATGCGAACCGGGAGCTTCAACCGCACCGTCGGACTGGTGTAGCTCCAGTTGATCACGGAATTCGTGATCAGGTTCTGGTTGGGCACCAACGTGTCGACACCGTCGCGATCGCGGACCACCACATAGCGGCCGCGCAATTCGTGCACCCAGCCAAAGCCCTCGGTGGTCGTGCCGCCAATGCCGGTGAAGCTGATCACGTCGCCCGGCTTGATCGAGCGGTCCATCAGCAGCACGAAGCCGCTCACGAAATTGCTTGCAATCGCCTGCAGGCCGAAGCCCAGGCCGATGCCCAGCGCGCCAGTGAACACCGTCAGCGTCGTGAGATCGAGCCCCGACGCCGAAAGCGCGATCAGGATGCTGAAAGTGATCAGCAGGGCATGTGCGAACTTCGAGATGCCGATGCGCGTGCTGGGGGCGATTGCCGGCAAGCTCATCACACGCCGCTCGATCCAGCGCGCCAGCCAGGTCGCCGCGAGCACGAACAAGGTGATGATGAAAAGCGACTTGAGAATCGACCAGATCGTGACGGTCCTGTCCTTGCCGATGGTGAAACCGATGTCCTCGAGCTTGTTCACGATCGGGTCGAGCCAGCCGAGGATGTTCAGCGCCACCACGGTCCAGGCGATGAGCGTGAGCTGCGTTTCCCAGCCCTTGAGCCAGGTTTTCGGACCCAGCGAGAGCCGCAGCAGGAATACCGCGATGCGGATCAGCACCAGCGCGCCCAGGAGCTCAAGCGTCAGGTCCAGGAACACCGTGCCCAGGTCCACCGCCTCGAGGACGCTGCGCAAGACGAACAGGAGCAGCATGGCGATGACAAAGGGGCTGACCTTGATCGCGCTCTGGGAGAGGGTCTCGCGAAGGTTGGCGGGCGCCGGGGCGTCACTGCGAATCAAGCGGTTGCGCAAAAAGCGGCCCAGGAACCACGCCAGCCCGAAGGTCGCGAGCACGGCCGCGATCTCGGTCAACGTCTGACGCGTGAGCACGCGATCCAGCAAACCGTCGAGCGACTTGAGCAGGCTTTCCATCAGGCGTTGAGATCCGGGATGAGCTGGCTTTCGAGCTTGGCGATCTGGTCCTTGAGCATCAGCTTGCGCTTTTTCAGCCGCTTGAGCTGCAGCTCATCGACGTCGTAGTCCAGCGAGAGCCGCGTGATGACGTCGTCGAGGTCGCGGTGCTCGATCCGCAGTTGCCGCAGGCGCTCGATGTTCTTGAAAAGTTCGGTATCGACGTTGTCCGTCATTGGAAAGGTGCCATCGGCACCTCAGAACCTGTGCCAGACCGGCTCGACCCCGGTGGGTAGCTTAGCCAAGCGGCCGGGCGGATTCCATGGGAATTGCGGATCGTGAAAATCGGAGCCGACCGAGCCGGCGAATCCGAAGCGCTGCGCGAGCACAGTCAGCGGCTCGATGTGCGAATCGGCCCTGCCGCACACGACTTCGATCCCTTCGCCGCCTCGCTCGCGAAACTCCTCGAGCAAGCGGTGGCGTCCCCCGGCCGATAACGCATACCGTAACGGATGAGCGAGGACCGGTACGCCGTGCGCCGCGCGGATCCACTCGATGGCCGACGCAATATCAGGAAACTCGGCGCGGACATGACCCGGCCGTCCACGACCGAGAAAGCGCTTGAAGGCTTCGGCCGCGGTCTTCGTGATCCGATTCGCGACCAGTGAGCGCGCCAGGTGGGTCCGAGTGACGACTTCATGCCTGAACTCGATCTCGGCGACCAGCTTGAGCGCCGGAATCGCCTTCGACTCGATCCGCCGCCCGATCTCGCGCAGGCGTTCGCGGCGCATGGCACGCAAGGCCGCGAGACCGTCGAGGAGCGGCTCGGACAGCGGATCGACATTGAGACCGAGGACGTGAATCGCCTGCGCATTCCACGCCGCGGAGATCTCGACGCCGGCCACGAACCTCATTCCGCGTTGCAGGCATTGTTCGCGTGCCTCGACGACCCCGGCCACCGTGTCGTGATCCGTTAGCGCGAGCAGCTCGACACCCGCGTCGGCCGCCAGGTCCACAACGGCTGCCGGCGCCAGAACGCCATCGGATGAGGTCGAGTGCAGGTGCAGGTCGATGTTCATTGCAATGATTCAGTGCACCTGGTGCGTGTCCGGCGCGAGACCCACAGCCTCCAGATCGCCACCGCGCAGGATCACGAACCCCTGCCGGCGCGTCAGGCCGTCCTCGGTGTAGTCGAACACGTAACTGCGCCTGAGCGCCAGGCGGCCGGTCACGTCGCGGGCCGGTCGCATGCGCGTGAACGCCACCGTGCCGTCGAGAAACTGGACATTGAGCTTGCGACAGGTCTCGGCGGCGATCCGGTTGGCGTATTCACGAGCTCGCAGGGTCGCGTGCCAGACCCAGGCCGCGAGCAGCGCCGCGATCGCCAGGAACAAGGACAACCACACGGCGAGAGCGGATCAAGCCGCGTTGCCGGCGACGAGGCGCAGCCAGTCACGGCTGGCATCGGCGTAGGCGATGAAGTGAGGATTGAGGAGGGCAGAGCGCGTGTTGTAACGCAACGGCTGGCCCTCGAGATCGATGACAAACCCGCCCGCGCATTCGAGCACCGCCTGCCCGGCCGCGGTGTCCCACTCCGAGGTCGGCCCGAGGCGCGGGTAGAAATCGGCGGCACCGTCGGCCACGAGGCAAAACTTGAGCGAGCTGCCAATCGCCTTCAGCTCGTGCGGTCCAATCCGTTTTAGCAGCGCATCGAGCGAATCGCCGCGGTGCGACTTGCTGCCAACGACGCGAATCGGTGAGGCCGCTTGGGGGAGTACACGAACGGGAGCGGCCGAGCCGCCGGAGGAGCGGCGAAACGCGCCGACACCCTCGCAGCCGTAGTAATCGAGGCGTTGCGCCGGCACGTGAACGACGCCGAGAACCGCGCGGTGGTCGCGCACCAGGGCGATGTTGACCGTGAATTCGGGGTTGCGGGAAACGAACTCGCGCGTCCCGTCGAGGGGGTCGACGAGCCAGTACTCGCGCCACCGTGCCCGTTCCGCGAAGGGGACGATCGCCGATTCCTCGGACAGGATGGGGGTTGCGGGAGCCAGCGCGTTCAGACCCTCGATGATGCGCGCCTGCGAGCGCAGATCGGCTGCCGTGAGTGGCGAGCGGTCCGCCTTCTCTTCGACCCCGAAATCGCGCGCGTACACGTCCATGATCTCGAGGCCCGCGGAGCGCGCCACTTCGACGACGGAGGGCAGCAGATCGTGGAGCTTCAACATCAGGCCGCTATCATACCGATCATGCCGCCGTCGCCGCTGCCCGACTGGTCCGCAATCGACACCGTGCTGCTTGACATGGACGGCACGATTCTCGACCTCAAGTTCGACAATCACTTCTGGCTCGAGCTGGTGCCGGCGAAGTTTGCGGCAGTGAACGCCCTGACGGTCGACGCCGCCAAGGCGCGGCTGGTACCGCTCTTTGCAGCAAAGCAGGGCACGCTCGAGTGGTACTCGATCGAGCACTGGAGCCGCGAGCTCGATCTCGATCTGCCGGCGCTCAAGCGCGAGGCGAGCGAGCACATCGCGTGGCTTCCCGAGGCGGAGAGCTTCGTGCGCCGCCTCCGCGCGCTGTCCAAGCGACTGATCCTGGTGACCAATGCTCACGCCGAGACGCTCGCCGTCAAGGATGAGCAGCTCGACTTCCGCGGCCATTTCGACGCGATGTATTCCTCGCACGTCTTTGGCGCGCCCAAGGAGAACATCGCGTTCTGGGAGCGTCTCATCGAGCGTGAGCCTTTCGATCGCACCCGTGCGCTGTTCGTCGATGACAGCCTGCCGGTGCTGCGCGCGGCGCGCGCCTTCGGCATCGCCTGGATTTATGCCATCGCACATCCCGATTCGACCCGGCCGCGCCGGGAAATCAGCGAGTTCCCGGCGGTGAACCACCTACACGAGCTGGACTAGGGCGGTACCGGGTTTGCCGTATTGGCCATTTGCCGCCTGAACTGCATCGCTCAAATGGCCAATAAGGCAAACCCGGTACCGACTTAGCGGCCGCTGCTGCGGCGTTGGCGCTTGCTGCGGTGATGGCGATGCGAATGAAATTGCCGCTCGCTTTCTTCTTCGGCGGTTCGCTTTCCGGGCGGCAAGGTCTTCACCAGAAGCTCCGGCGTGATCGTTTCCACCGGGATCTTGTGGCCGATGAAGGCCTCGATCTCCGGCAGCGACACCACGTATTCCTCGCATCCGAAGCTGATGGCATCGCCCTCGGCACCCGCCCGTGCCGTGCGGCCGATCCGATGCACGTAATCCTCGGCGTCCTGCGGCAGATCGAAATTGAAGATGTGGCTCACGTCGGGGACGTGCAGGCCGCGCGAAGCCACGTCGGTCGCGATCAGGATGGCGAGATTGCCGGCATGGAAGTCGCGCATCATGCGCAAGCGCTTGCGCTGCGGTACATCGCCTGACAATGCCTCGGCGTGGAAGCCATTGGCTTTGAGCACACGTTCCAGGTCGTCGGCGGCACGGCGCGTGTTGACGAACACCATGGTGCGATGTGGATCCATGCGGCGGAGCAACCCGACAAGCAACGGCACCTTCTCGTTGGTGGCCGGGAAGTACAGCACCTGTCTGACCCGATCCACCAGCACCCGGTCCGGTTCGATGCGCACCAGCTCCGGGTTGTTCATGTGCTCGTAGGCGAGCTCGAGCACGCGGTGGGAGAGGGTGGCGGAGAAGAGCATCGAGAGGCGCTGCTCGGGCCGTGGCAGGCGGCGCAGGATGTAGCGGATGTCGGAAATGAAGCCGAGATCGAACATGCGGTCCGCCTCGTCCAGAACCACGACCTGCACGTGGCGCAGATCGAATACGCGCTGCTTGAAGAAATCGATGATGCGCCCGGGAGTGCCGATCAATACGTCCACGCCTTCTGCCAGGGTGCGGCGCTGCTTCTCGTAGTCGGTGCCACCGAAGGCGAGTCCGAGCGTCAGACCAGTGAATGCACCCAGCGCCTCGGCATCCCTGTGAATCTGCACCGCCAGTTCGCGAGTCGGCGCGACCACGAGCGCGCGCGGCGCGTTCCCCGGGCGTGTCGGCGAAGCCAGACGCTTGAGCAAGGTGGTGAAGATCGCCACCAGGAATGCCGCGGTCTTACCAGTCCCCGTTTGCGCCTGGCCGGCGACGTCGCGGCCCGCGAGCGCCATCGGCAAGGTCTGTGCCTGGATCGGCGTGCAACGCTCAAAGCCGGCGTCGGCAATGCCACGGGCAACGGGTTCGGGAAGTGCGAGTGATTCGAAGCGAAGATCCGATAGATGTGTTTCAGGCATCGCTGGCGGGATGAGAGCTGCGGGCTTGCAAATTACCCAAAAGTTGGGTCCAATACGGGCCATCCGTAGCGGCCCCGTCCGCACTTCCCTGTACACCCGGCTCCATTTTTGATCCCCAACGCAGGGTTATTGTAACCAAAATCTCACATTACCGGCGCCTGCCTGGCGCCGCGCGCCGCAAGGGCACTCTCCTTACCACTTTTCTCAAGTCGATTTGCCGAATCTCCACCCCTCGTCTCCTCCAAGGAGGTAGTTCAGAGTGAGCAAGAATATTGTTCACACCAGTGACGCCACATTCGATCAGGACATCCTTCAATCCGACAAGCCGGTGCTGCTCGACTTCTGGGCCGAGTGGTGTGGTCCCTGCAAGATGATCGCACCGCTGCTCGACGAGATTGCCGAGGAATACAAGGACCGGCTCACGATCGCGAAGATCAACATCGATGAGAACCCGCACACGCCGCCCAAGTTCGGCATCCGCGGGATTCCAACCTTGATCCTGTTCAAGAACGGCACGGTGGAGGCCCAGAAAGTCGGCGCGGTTTCGAAATCGCAGCTCGCCGCCTTCCTGGATAGCAACCTGTGAGGGGCTATCTCGGCAATTCGGCCCGAAGCCGGCCGAAGGGACAGGGTCGCCGCGGCGATCCGCAACGCGGCGGGCGGCAGGACGATTTCCTGCCGGAGCCCGACTACAACGACGCCGAAGGGCTCGACATCATCACGCCGAGCGAGCTCGACGCCACGCGCCGCTCGATGAACCTGACCGAGCTCAAGACCAAGCCGGTCTCGGAGCTGGTTGATCTCGCGACCCAGATGGGGCTAGAGAACATCGCCCGCTCGCGCAAGCAGGACATCATTTTCGCGATCCTGAAGGCGCATGCGCGCCAGGGCGAGGACATCTACGGCGATGGCGTGCTCGAGATCCTGCAGGATGGTTTTGGCTTCCTGCGCTCGGCCGACAGCTCGTATCTGGCGGGACCGGACGACATCTACGTATCCCCCAGCCAGATCCGCCGCTTCAACCTGCGCACCGGCGACTCGATCTCAGGCCTCATACGACCGCCCAAGGATGGCGAGCGCTATTTCGCGCTGCTCAAGGTCGGCGAGATCAACTTCGATTCGCCCGAGAGCTCGCGCCACAAGGTCCTGTTTGAGAACCTGACGCCGCTCTTCCCCAAGGACCGGCTCAAGCTCGAGCGCGGCAACGGCAGCACGGAAGACCTCACGGCGCGCACCATCGACCTGATGGCACCGATCGGCAAGGGTCAACGCGGTCTCATCGTTTCACCCCCCAAGGCGGGCAAGACGATGCTGCTGCAGAACATCGCGACCGCGATCACCGCGAATCATCCCGAGTGCTACCTCATCGTGTTGCTCATCGACGAGCGGCCCGAGGAAGTCACCGAGATGCAGCGCACGGTGAAGGGCGAAGTGGTGTCGAGCACGTTCGACGAGCCGGCCAGCCGTCACGTGCAGGTCGCCGAAATGGTGATCGAGAAGGCCAAGCGCCTGGTCGAGCACAAGAAGGACGTGGTGATCCTGCTCGATTCGATCACACGCCTGGCACGCGCCTACAACACCGTGGTGCCTTCATCGGGCAAGGTGCTGACGGGTGGTGTCGATGCGAATGCGTTGCAGCGGCCGAAGCGCTTTTTCGGCGCCGCGCGCAACATCGAGGAGGGCGGCAGTCTGACGATTCTCGCCACCGCGCTCATCGACACGGGCTCCAAGATGGACGACGTGATCTACGAGGAGTTCAAGGGTACGGGCAATTCGGAGATCCACCTCGACCGGCGCATTTCCGAGAAGCGCGTGTTCCCGGCGTTCAACATCAACCGTTCCGGCACCCGCAAGGAAGAGCTGATCACGGCGCAGGATGAGCTCGCCAAGATGTGGATCCTGCGCAAACTCCTGCACCCGATGGACGAGCTGGCGGCGATCGAGTTCCTGCTCGACAAGATGAAGGACACGAAGACCAACGGCGAATTCTTCGAGGCGATGAAACGCTAGAGCAGGGTGCCGGACACGGCTTATTGGTCATTTGCCCCAGTTCGCTTGACTGCGCGAATGACCAATAAGCCGTGTCCGGCACCGATGGTTGGCTATTCGGGTACTCCGCTTGCAAGGAAGCTCGGGATCAAACCAGGTAGCCGGCTGTTCGTAGCCGGCGCGCCGCCGGATTACGCCAGGTTGGTTACTCCGCTCCCCGACGATGTGAAGTTCGTGTCGCGAATGACCGGCGACACCGACATTGCGCATCTCTTCGCCACACGCCGTGTCGATCTGGCCGCGATAGTCCGTTCGACGCTGGCGAAGCTGAAGCCCGACGGTGCGATCTGGATCTCGTGGCCGAAAAAGGCCTCGAGGACTCCGTCCGACATCACCAAGGACATGATTCGCGAGATCGCACTGCCGCTCGGGCTGGTCGATGTCAAGGTATGCGCGGTCGACGAGGTTTGGTCCGGCCTCAAGCTCGTCATCAGGAAGAAACGTCGATAGCCCGATGGCCGATGTCGCGGCGGTATTGCACGCCGGGCCAGCGGATGACTTCGACAAGGCGATAGGCCTCGTCGCGCGCGGCTCGCACTGAATCGCCAAGGCCTACCGCGCAGAGAACGCGGCCGCCATTGGTGATGACCTTGCCGTCTCTGAGCGCCGTCCCGGCATGAAACACCTTGCCCGGCAGCTTCGCGGCCCGGTCAAGTCCCTCGATCACGTCACCTTTGCGATAGTTGTCGGGATAACCGCCAGCTGCCATCACCACGCCGAGCGCCGCGCGTGGATTCCATTTGGCGTCGACCGCATTCAGTCGGCCATCGAGAGCGGCTGTGCACATCTCCACCAGATCCGAATCGAGACGCATCAGGATCGGCTGGGTCTCCGGGTCGCCGAAGCGGCAATTGAACTCGAGCACGTTCGGCGTGCCGTCGGGCGCGATCATGAGTCCCGCGTAGAGGAAGCCGGTGTAGGGCGTGCCGTCGACGGCGAGCCCGAGGACCGACGGCTCGATGACCTCGCGCATGATCCGTGCATGCAAGATCGGGGTCACGAGCGGGGCTGGCGAGTATGCGCCCATGCCACCGGTATTCGGCCCCTGATCGCCATCGTCGCGGCGCTTGTGATCCTGCGACGTCGCAAGCGGCAGGATGTGACGACCATCGGCCATCACGATAAAGCTCACCTCTTCGCCGTCGAGGAATTGCTCGATGACGACCTCGCGGCCGGCCTCGCCAAACTGACCATCGAACATCGCGCGCGCGGTGCGGATCGCCTCGGCGGCCGTTGCGACGATGATCACGCCCTTGCCCGCAGCCAGGCCGCTGGCCTTGACGACGATCGGCGCCGGATGCGACTCGACATAGGCTGCATCGAAGGTTTCGCGCGTGAACGTGCGCGACGCCGCGGTCGGGATACGGTGCCGGCGCAGGAAATCCTTCGTGAATGCCTTGGATCCCTCGAGCCGCGCCGCCGCCTGCGAAGGCCCGAAGCATGGCAGTCCGGCCGCCGTGAACCGATCGACGACGCCGGCGACTAAAGGCGCCTCGGGGCCGACGATCGTGAGATCAATGCGTTCCGATCGCGCCAGTCGTTCGAGGCCCGCGAGGTCATCGGCGGAGACCTCGGCGTTTCTCGCTCTTGCTTCCCGCGCCGTACCGGCGTTTCCCGGCGCGACCAGCACTTCGGTCACGCGCGGCGATTGAGCGACCTTCCACGCGAGCGCGTGTTCGCGGCCGCCGGAGCCGATGATGAGAATTTTCATGAAGATGACAGTGAACAGTTGACGGTTGACAGCAAGAAGCTTCTTAACTCTGTCCGCCAACTGTCAACTGACATCCGTCAACCTTCTTCTCAATGCCTGAAGTGGCGCATGCCGGTGAACACCATCGCCATGCCGTGCTCGTCAGCGGCGCTGATCACCTCGGCGTCGCGTTTCGAGCCGCCGGGCTGGATCACCGCGGCGATTCCCTGGCCGGCCGCGACGTCAATCCCGTCGCGGAACGGGAAGAAGGCATCCGAAGCCATCACCGAGCCCTTGACCTCGAGTTTCTCCTCGGTGGCCTTGAGCGCCGCAATGCGGCTAGAGACCACGCGGCTCATCTGGCCCGCACCCACGCCGATCGTCATACGCTCGCGGGCGAAGACGATCGCATTCGATTTGACGAACTTGGCGACGCGCCACGCAAAGAGCAGATCGTCGAGTTCCGCCGGCGTGGGCGGGCGGCGTGTGGCGACCTTGAGCTCGCCTGCGGAGACGGTGCCACAATCGCGCGTCTGCACCAGGAGCCCGCCGACGACGCTTCGGAACTCCCAGGACTCGCCAGGGTTGCCGGACAGCACGCCTACGCTGATGACCCGGACGTTCTCGCGATGGGCCAGCGCCTCTCGCGCCGCCGGCTCGACCACGGGCGCCACGATGACTTCGACAAATTGTTGACGAACGATCGCCTCGGCGGTTGAGCGATCGAGCGAACGATTGAAAGCGATGACGCCGCCGAACGCCGAGGTTGGATCCGTCCGGTAAGCGCGCGCATAGGCGCTGCCGATATCCGTGCTTACCGCAACGCCGCAGGGATTGGCGTGCTTGACGATCACGCATGCGGGCGCATCGAACTGGCGCACGCACTCGAGTGCAGTGTCGGCATCCGCAATATTGTTAAAAGAGAGCTCCTTGCCCTGCAGCTGCTCGCCACTGGTGATGTTCGAGCCCCGCGCGCCCGGGTCGGAATAGAACGCCGCGCGTTGATGAGGGTTTTCCCCGTAACGAAGGTCGAGCTTCTTATTGAAGACCGCGGTCAGGGCCTCCGGCCAGGATTGATCCGCCTGCGGCCATTTCTGCATGAGGAAGCCCGCGACCATCGTGTCGTAACTGGCTGCATGCGCGAAAGCCTTGGCCGCGAGCTGGCCGCGAAACACCGCCGAGGTTGCGCCGTTGTGCGCCCGGAGCTCGTCGAGCAGCGCGGGGTAGTCGGAAGGGTCGACGATGACGGTGACGTCGGCATGATTTTTCGCCGCGGCGCGCAACATCGCGGGCCCACCGACGTCGATGTTCTGGATCGCCTCGTCGTAAGTGCAATCCGGTCGAGCGATGGTGCGGGCGAAGGGATAGAGATTGACGATCAGGAGATCGATGGGCTCGATGCCATGCGATCGCATCACCGCCTCGTCGAGGCCGCGCCGGCCGAGCAGGCCGCCGTGAATCTTCGGATGCAGCGTTTTGACCCGACCGTCCATGATTTCGGGGAAGCCGGTGTGCGCGGAGACTTCCTTGACCGCGATGCCATTTTGAGAGAGCAGCCGGGCGGTGCCGCCCGTTGACAGAATCTCGACACCGCGGCCGACAAGCGTGCGGGCGAGCTCGATGACGCCGGACTTGTCGGACACGCTCAACAGAGCGCGGCGCAACGTCATCCCGCTAACCCGAACTCCCTGAGTTTCTTGCGCAAGGTGCCGCGATTGATGCCGAGGATGACCGCGGCACGGCTCTGGTTGCCCTCGACGTAGTCCAGCACGGCCCTGAACAACGGCTCCTCGACTTCGCGCATGACGAGGTCGTAGAGCTGCGCCGGCCGGTGGCCGTTCAGGTTGTGGAAGTAGGTGCTGAGAGCTTCTTCGGCGTGATTGCGCAGGGGTATGTCCCTGCTCACTGTGCGCGAGACAGGTACGCGCCGCAGTTTGGATTTCTTCTTGACCACCATCTAAGGTTCCCCGCTGCCGTCAAGAATTGTTCTCTTTGTAGTCAGGCCGCCCGCTGCACGTCAGACGCTGCGCGATCGAAATACTCCCGGGCAATCGCGAACTGGGAAACCGTCGTCGCCGCCGTTACCAGTTGCGTCCGTAACTCTCCTGTTGCGGGATGATGCTGGCAATACCAGCTCAGATGTTTGCGTGCCACTCGAACGCCCGTCTCTTCACCGTAAAACGAGTACAGGGCCTCCAAGTGGGCGAGCAGGATATCACGGACTTCCGCGAGCGCAACCGGCTCGTGAATATTTCCAGTCGTCAGGTGAAAGTTGACTTCGCGAAAAATCCATGGCCTACCCTGCGCGCCGCGACCGATCATCACGCCGTCCGCGCCGGTTGCATCAAGCACTGCGCGGGCTCGCGAGGGATTGTCAATATCTCCATTCGCGAAAACGGGAATTTTCACCGCCGACTTGATGGCGCGGATCGTTTCATACTCGGCGGCGCCCTGGAACATGCACTTGCGCGTGCGACCGTGCACTGCAAGCGCTTGAACGCCACTCGATTCAGCGATTCTCGCAACCGCGACGCCGTTGCGATGCTCCGGACTGGTGCCGGTGCGGATCTTGAGCGTCACCGGCACGCTCACTGCGCCGACCACTGCCTCGAGAATGCGTCCAATGAGGGCCTCGTCGCGCAACAGCGCCGAGCCGGCCTGCTTGTTGCATACTTTTTTTGCGGGGCATCCCATGTTGATGTCGATGATCTGTGCGCCGCGTTCGACATTGAGCCGCGCGGCCTCGGACATCATCTCGGCATCGCCCCCCGCGATCTGCACCACGCGCGGTTCGGGCTCGCCCTCGTGATCCATGCGGCGCCGTGATTTGGGCGAGTTCCATAAGCGCGTGTCGGACGTCAGCATTTCGGACGCCGCGAGACCCGCGCCCAACTTCCGGCACAGAACGCGGAACGGTCGGTCGGTGACACCGGCCATGGGGGCAAGAGCCAAGAGTGAGGACAAGCGATGGGGTCCGATATGCATCGATACGCAGGCCTCAGGCTTCGGGCGTCTGGCAAGAGATAAAGATAATTCAGCCGGACTGACGCGACTGTTCGTTCGCGCACTTGGTGCCCGACTCGCCCCGCAGGCACACGTCGAGCTCGAAACCGACGGCGTCCTTGCCCGGGTCGACGATGGCGATTTCCGCATCGATGCGCTGGCCCGCGCCCAACAGCTGGTTGCGGTCCGGTTCGCCGTGCAGGTATTCCTGCGGCTCCAGGTCACGCGACCCGACACGGCTGCCGAAGCGATCCTGCAGGGTCAATCTCAGCAGGGGATAGGGTTGGGCATGATCGGCACTGTTGAAGAGGCTGGCACGCACCCGCAAGGTGCCACTCGTATCCGGGTCCGCCGCCGCGCCCCACTGGCGCAGTTCATACGCGCTGACGTCCCATGCGGGGGAGAGTTCCGATCCCAGAGCGGCATACAGGCCGCCGACGACAGGCCCAAACAGGGGACTGCGCACCAGCGACTGCCGGTTCACGTGCACGAGCTGCGCCAGGAGCAGCACGCCGAGTACCGCGCTGCCCACGACCCATCGGGGATTGGCGATCTGCCGTGGCTTCCTGGCCGGCGGCAGAACTTCGTCAACGTTGACCTCGTCACTTTCCTTGTTGAGGGTCATGCGTTTGCCGGAAGGCAGGACGAACTCCGCCGCAGTGGTCGGATCCGACGCAAATGCGACCTCGATTTCGCGCCGCACTTCGGCATCGATGCGTGCTGCGGATTCCCGCAGCGATTCTACTTTGGCGACTTTGGGCGGGGACCTTTGTTCGACGAATACCCCGCTCGACGTCTCGACGCGGTCGCCCTCGAGCGTGATCACCTCGACCGGGCCACCGCCTTCCGCTTCGATGTCGTCGATTTCGTGTTCCGCCGCGTCGTCCGAAGGGCGCGGTGGTGCGGGTTCGGCCCCCGCGACCGGCCGCTTGAGCGTGGGGGCTGACTCGACGACGAAGATCTTGCCCAGATCGTCGTCCGTGAGGTCGAACTCCATCGCGGAATCGGGAATGTCCTCGTTCTCGAGGACCAGCTCGTCGTCCCCCGACTCGCCGCTCGCGTCGGTGCTCTCCGACTCCATCAGAAAAGCGAGCGCATCGAACACGGCATTGCAGCGGCCGCAGCGGACGCGGCCCTGCGCCGCCTTGAGCATCGCGGCGGTCACGCGGAATGTCGTCTGGCACTCTGGGCACTGCGTGAACATAAAAGCTAAGACGGTACCGGGTTTGCCTTATTGGCCATTTGGCGTCTAAACATTGCCATGTGTGTCATGTCGACTCTGCAAACGGCCAATAAGGCAAATCCGGTACCCATGCAGGCACACCCAGGAATCGCGGGTGGCGAATGGCCGGATATCAAACCACGGCCGATAAGCGACTGTCACGGCCTCGGCCTGGGAGATGAGAATTCCGGCCAGCACGATCCGGCCGCCGGGGCGGACGAGCGAAGCGAACCGAGGCGCGAGCGCGATCAGGGGCCCGCTCAGAATGTTCGCGAGCAGCACGTCGGCCGGATCGAGCGCCTCTTCGGGCGTCCGGGTGACGATCCGGTCGCCGGCGTTGTTCCGGACCGCATTGTCACGGGTCGCAATCAACGCCTGGGGGTCGAGGTCCACGGCCGTCACGGAACCGGCGCCGAGTTTGGCCGCGGCAATGCCCAGGATCCCCGAGCCACAGCCATAGTCGATGACGTCGAGCCCGTGAAGCGCAGCCGAATCGAGCCACTCCAGGCAGAGCGCCGTGGTCGGATGCGTGCCGGTCCCGAATGCGAGGCCTGGATCAAGCCACACGACCGTCGCGCGGCTGTCGGGCGGCGGCTGGCCGCGCGGACAAACCCACAGCTGCGAGCCAAACCGCATCGGATGGAAGTCCTTCAACCACTCGCGTTCCCACACTCGATTGGCGACCTGTTCGAACCGATGCGGCGGTAACGGGGCACCGAAGGCGATGGTGAGCGCGGCAACGACATCGACAGGCTTGCGATCACCGGCGAAGAGCGTGGTCACGCGCACGCTCGGCCAGAGCGGCGTGACTCCCAGCGCGGGTTCGAGAATCGGAGAATCGGCGGCGTCGCTCAATGTCACGGATAAGGCGCCGGAAACGAAGCACGCGAATTCCAGCGACTCAACAGCGCTGGCGTCGACGTCAAATGTGAGTTGGAGGAAGGGCAAAGGCAATGAAGCGCGAGGAAGGGGGAAGAAGGGGAACGGGAGAAGAGACATGTCGATGTTCGCATCGGGGCGCAGCGAATGTTGAACAGCGTGCGACGTTGCGTGCTGGGGTCGCTCTCTTCCCCCTTCTCTATTTCAATCCCAACCTTCGCTCCAGGTAATGGATGTCCAATCCTCCCGCCCGGAACGCGGTGTGATTGAAGATTTCCTGGTGCAACGGAATGTTGGTCTTGATGCCCTCGACCACCGTCTCCGCCAGCGCATTGCGCATGCGCGCAATCGCCGAATCGCGCGTTTCCCCATGCGCGATGATCTTGCCGATCATCGAATCGTAGAACGGCGGCACGTTGTAGCCGGAATAGATGTGGCTGTCGACGCGAATCCCCGGGCCGCCCGGCGCATGCCACAGCCGGATCGGTCCCGGCGAGGGGATGAAGCCTTTCGGGTCTTCCGCGTTGATGCGGCACTCGATCGCATGGCCGCGCATATCGATGTCGCTCTGCTGGAAGGGCAGCGGCTCGCCGCCCGCGATCAGGAGCTGCAGCTTGACGATGTCGACGCCCGTGATCATCTCGGTGACCGGGTGCTCGACCTGCACGCGGGTGTTCATCTCGATGAAGTAGAACTCCCCGTCCTGGTAGAGGAACTCGAGCGTTCCCGCGCCGCGATACCCGACTTCGCGACAGGCGGCCGTGCAGCGCTCACCCATCGTGCGCCGCTGTTCTGCGGTGATGCCCGGAGCGGGGGCCTCCTCGATGACCTTCTGGTGCCGGCGCTGCATCGAACAGTCGCGCTCGCCCAGGCTCACGACGTTGGAGAAGTTATCGCCCAGGATCTGGAATTCGATGTGGCGCGGGCGCTCGAGGAATTTCTCCATGTAGACCTGGTCATTGCCGAACGCTGCCTGCGCCTCGGCCTGCGTCACGTGAATTGCGTTGAGCAGTGTCGCTTCGCTGTGCACCACGCGCATGCCCCGTCCGCCGCCACCGCCCGAGGCCTTGATGATGACCGGGTAACCGATCTCGCGGCCGATGCGCAGGTTCTCGGCGGTCTCCTTGCTGAGCGGCCCATCCGAACCCGGCACGCAGGGAACGCCATTCTTCTGCATGATTTTGATGGCCGAGACCTTGTCCCCCATCATGCGGATCGTTTCGCTGCGGGGACCCACGAAGACGAAGCCGCTCTTCTCGACGCGCTCGGCGAAATCCGCGTTCTCCGACAGGAACCCGTAGCCCGGATGGATGGCGACCGCGTCGGTGACTTCCGCCGCGCTGATGATCGCCGGCATGTTGAGATAGCTTAAGGCCGACGACGGCGGACCGATGCAAACCGTCTCGTCGGCGAGCAATACGTGCTTCTGGTTGTAGTCGGCGGTCGAGTGCACCGCGACTGTCTTGATGCCCAGCTCGCGGCAGGCGCGCAGGATGCGCAGCGCAATCTCGCCGCGGTTCGCGATGACGACCTTGTCCAGCATGATGGGCTTATTCGATGACGAAGAGCGGCTGGCCGAACTCCACCGGCTCGCCATTCTTGACCAGAATGGCGGTGATGCGACCCTCCTTGTCGGATTCGATCTGGTTCATCATCTTCATCGCTTCGATGACGCAGAGCGTCTGGCCGATCTTGACGTCGGTGCCGATCTCGACGAAGGCCTTGGCACCCGGCGCAGCAGCGGAATAGTAGGTGCCGACCATCGGCGCCGTCACGACGTTTTCGGGCGGCGCAGCGGCGGGCTTCTCGACCGCGGACGACGCCGCAGCCGGTGCGGCTGGCGCGTGAACTGCCGGTGCGGTCTGCGCAGGCGCAGCGAAGGGCGCGGCGTGAACGAGCTGCGCCACCGTCTGGTTGCCATAACGACTGATGCGCACCGACTCCTCGCCCTCGGTGATCTCGATCTCCGCGATGCCCGACTCCTCGAGCAGCTCGATGAGTTTCTTCACCTTGCGAATGTCCATCCTGTGCTCTCCAGGTTGCTCAGGTCTTGCCGTGCGAGGCGAGGCGCTCGATCGCCGCGGCCAATGCGAATTCGTAGCCCAGGGCTCCGAGCCCGACCACCGACCCCACCGCAAGGTCAGAGAAGTAGGAGTGCTGCCGGAACGGCTCGCGCGCGTACATGTTGCTCAGGTGCACTTCGATGAACGGCACCTTCACCGCCAGCAAGGCGTCGCGGAGCGCCACGCTCGTGTGCGTAAACGCGCCCGGGTTGAAGATGAGGAAGTCGATGCCCTCCGCCGGGCAGCGCTGGACGCGATTGATGAGATCGTGCTCAGCATTGCTCTGGTAGGCGGCGAGGGAATGCCCCGCCTTGGTCGCAAGGTCCGTCAGACGCTTTTCTATGGAGGCGAGCGTATCCGCGCCGTAGAGCGTGGGTTCGCGCGTGCCCAACAGGTTCAGGTTGGGTCCATTCAGGAGCAGCAGCCGTGCCATCCCGTCTCTTTGTACTTGTGGAAATGGGCGCAGAAGGCCGCGAGTTTAATCAGATTTCGCCGAAGATAGGTACTTTTAGATGTAAACGAGGCGTGAAACCGGCCAGAATCAGGCAGATACGAATGAGCTCGGCGGCCCGGCCCAGGGAGTTTAGGGGGCCTTAACCGGGATTTCATCCGTCGAGACGGCGGCCTGCTTGGCGGGGGCGGGGGTATCGAGCGGACTCAGCACCCCGCCGCCACCCCGATTCGGCGACGCGTGGAGTCGGTATTTTGGCTCTGGCTAAGAAATCGTTGTGCGATTTCCGCCTGATGCCGCGACGCCGCTCGCCGGTTCCCGCATGGCGCAAGGCGCCGCCGTCACACAACAACGACGACCTTGCCGAGCTGCTGATTCGACTCGAGATAGCGATGCGCCTCGGCGATGTCCTTGAGCGGAAAGGTTCTCGCGATCACCGGTTTGAGGTGCCCGTCCGCGAGCCCTCGAAGAATCAAGTCCTTCGCGCGTGCGAACCGGTCCGGATGGCTCCAGATCGTCGAGGCGACCCAGCCGCGAATGCTCAGATTCTTGAGCGCCGCCGGCCAGTGCGGATGCATCGTCGGCTCCCCGCTCAATCCACCATAAATGAAGAGCACACCGTCCACCGCCATGGCCTGCGCGAGCGTGTCGACGTACGGACCCCCCACAGGATCGAAGACGATGCGGGCGCCCTTGTTACCGGTGATCTTCATCACTTCCGCGACGAGGTCGCCCTCTTCCGTCGCAATCACGTGCTTGGCGCCATGGTCGAGCAGGGCCCGTGCCTTCGTGCTGCGACGAGTCGCCGCAATCGGCACGGCGCCCGCCCAATTCGCCAGTTGAATCGCGGCGAGTCCGACGCTGCTCGATGCCGCCCGAATGATTACGTAATCGCCAACGGTCGCATGCGCCACCTCGATGATCGCAAGCGCGGTGAGATACTGCATCCAGATCGACGCCGCCTCGACGGGGCTCAGGCTGCGCGGCGCCTGGAGAATGCTGCGCGCTGGCACGATGGCCTGTTCCGCGTAAACACCGTACTCGCCCAGGCGAAACGTCGGCAGCACGCACACCCGATCACCCACCGCGAAATCCGCAACTCCGTCGCCGAGCGCTTCGATGATTCCCGCCGCTTCATAACCGATGAGCGTTGGCAGCTTCGGTTTGACGGGATAGAGCCCCGCGCGAAAGATGGCCTCCGAGCGGTTGAGGCCGATCGCCTCGATGCGCACTCGAAGCTCGCCCGGGCCGGGCCGGCCCACGTCGAGCTCTTCGATGCGCAGCACTTCCGGTCCGCCGTGTTCATGGACGCGCACGACTTTGCTCATGCTGTAGCCTCCGCTGAAGGGCGCTATTCTCCTCTGACGGAGAATCACATGTCGAATCTGAGGTCGGCGCTGTCGTCTAACAAAAGGCGCCTAACGACGCGTTGGAGCAGACGCGCGGCCAGTAGCTTTGGTGAGGGCTCAGGCATGTCGACGCTCTGGATAAAGTGGCTTCATTCAATGTCAGCGATGCCTCGCGTCGCTCAACGCGGACGTTATGCGTAAGGAACACAACGTAGGAGGAAATAATGGAACTGGGAGCTTTCTCTGTTAGCTTGGCTGTAAAAGATATCGAGGCGTCGAAGCTCTTTTACGAAAAGCTGGGTTTTACAGTTTTCGCAGGAGATCAATCGCAGAATTGGCTGATTATGAAGAATGGCGACCACGCTATCGGGTTGTTTCAAGGCATGTTCGATAAGAATATTCTCACCTTCAACCCGGGCTGGAGTAGCGATGCTCGGCAACTCAGAGAATTCACGGACGTTCGAGAGTTGCAGCGCCGGCTCAAAGATCGTGGCGTAAACATGGTTTCAGAAGCGGACGAAAGCTCTACTGGCCCGGCTAGCTTTATGATTATTGATCCAGATGGAAATACGATTCTGGTAGATCAACACGTATAGGCAAAGTGGCAGTTGGAGGTTCTGTTTGCGAACGGCGACGCATAACAACGCCTTGCGGCGGATGCGCCTGACGGCGCGGCGCGCCGCTGAAGGCGAGCGTTAGCTGGCATGAACGACCGAAATGCGAGCATCGAGTGTTCGGCGGAGCAAAGCCGTGACGCCCTTGAAGCTTGATGTGTTTGGCCGCATGGTTCTCATCGAGCGATGTGCCGATGGATGGGAAGTGTTTTACCTGGGTAGCGAAGGGAAACGCCGACTTGCCGAGGACATATTCATTCCAAGTACGATCCTCGAGGGTGAGCTTGAACGCTATGTGGCGGATCTGTGTCACGAATGGGCGACGTCGCGAAACCCAAGCGTCGTACGTATCGGGTGATAGGACACTCGGGGCGTGCCAATCGTCAAGGCAAGTCTCAACCCACAACGACTTCGCTGATCTGAATGACTGGAGTCTGGTCGGTGTAGTTTGGAATATCAGCCATGATCTCCTGCGCGTGTGGCCCGAAGCCAGCTTGAAAGGCTTCAACGGACTCGCAGAAGATATGGCACATGCCAATGTAGGTGGCAGGAGCGCCAGGCGCTCCACCGGCAAGGCCTTTGTCAACCGTGTAGTACTTGCAGCTGTCGCCCATCCTGCGCTTCACGAGCGGCATATGCTTGGCCCGGTAGTACTCGTGGTTGAATCTTGCCCCAGGCGTGTTGGGGTACATCACGCTCACTTTGATCATGGATTGTCTCCTATGGTCGGGATTGGGAACGTCAGAGAATGAAAAGTGCAGGATAAGGACTGTTCGAAGCAAGCCCGACATGCAGTCAACAACATCGAGCCAACAGGCGGCTGACCCTGCCGTTGAGCGGACATGCCCCGGCAAGCCGGGTCATGCCGCTCATGGCATGCGTTAGCCGGCGTGGCTTCCGCTAAACGGAAGAGGTGGTCCCAGCGCGTCACCGAGAGCAGCGATGCTCTCGATCTCGAGCCCGGCGTGTTCACATTCGATGACCCGCGACGGATTGCTGAATCGCTAAAGCGCTCGGCTGAGCGCAGTCGACGCCGCAAGGCCGATCCGTTCCGTTCCGCGATGTCGATGCTGACGTTCTACATCAATCGGGCAGGGAATCAGCTCCCGGCTGCGCAGCGTGAGCGACTCGAGCAGGCCAAAGACGAACTGCGGTATTTCTTCGGTAAGCCACGGCAGAGGTCTGATTGAGTGCGCCGCTCAACGCGAACGTCAGGCGCCAGGGGACTCATGGAAGGGTCGAATTTGTGGATCGCCAACTGGTGGGTGGTTGTGCCCGTTAAACCCAGCGAACTGATGAGCATGGGGTGGCGCCTCACTTTTGGCGACAGCGGACGCCCGCAAGCGGGCGCCGCCGAGTTGGCGTGTTTGGCGACAGCACAGCTGCGACGTTAGGCTTCAGCCCTCGCGATTTTGTGGAGGCGTGTGTGGAACGAGTTCACGGCATCGGCGGCGTCTTCTTCCGCGCGCAGGCACCGAAGGCACTGGCTCAGTGGTACAGCGAGCATCTGGGTGTCAGCCTGACACCGCCCGACTACGAACACGATGTGTGGCAACAAGAGGCGGGGTCGACCGTCTTTGAGCCGTTTCCCGCGGACACCACCTATTTCGGCCGCCCTGAGCAGTCCTGGATGGTGAACTTCCGTGTCCGCAATCTCACCGCCATGGTCGCGCAGCTGCAAAGCGCGGGCATCGCGGTCGAAGTCGTTCCCGAGGAATATCCGAACGGGTTCTTCGCGCGCCTTCGCGATCCGGAGGGTAATCCGATCCAGCTTTGGCAGCCGGCTGGACGCGACACGCTGCCGCCGAAAACCGGATAAGTGAGTTGTGGGCGACTGAATTCCTTTCGGAGGAGGCGATGGCGAATTGCCCTGGTGTTCTGCTGGTGGTTTTGGCTGCTTGTGTATCCACGTCGGCCTTGGCCTGCACGTCTTCGCAGATACTGAAGCTCGCGGACCTCAACACGAAACAAATCCGCACCCTGGATCGATCGAGAACGGTCATTCTGATCCCGGGCGGCATCCTTGAGCAGCACGGACCCTATCTGCCGAGCTTCAGCGATGGGTTCATGAACGAGTGGGTTACGGATCAGCTCGCGCGTGCCGTGGCGGCTCGACCAGGCTGGACTGCGGTCGTCATGCCGACGATCCCACTCGGAGTAGGCGGCGCAAACGAAATCGGGGCCCGATTCCCGTTCCCTGGGACGTACGCGGTTCGCAGCGCGACGCTGCGCGCAGTGTTTGTGGATCTCGCCAGCGAACTGGGCGACCAGGGTTTCCGGTGGCTCTTCGTCGTCGACATGCACGGGGCGCCGATGCATAGCCGCGCCCTGGATGAGGCAGGCGAGTACTTCCGCGACAGCTACGGCGGCCGCATGGTGCACCTCTTCGGTCTTATGCCCGTCTTTACGGCTGGAGACCAGGTGGTCGCGGCCGATGCCGAGCGCATTCCCGACCTCGATGTGCACGCCGGAACGGCAGAGACTTCCAATCTCTTGTTCCTTCGCCCCGACCTCGTCGCGCCAGGCTACGCACGGGCACCGCCTCTGCCGGGCAAGGACTGGGAGGACCTCGTGCGCATCGCCCGCACGGCGGACTGGCCCGGCTACTTCAGTGCTCCCAGCCGCGCGAGTGCGGATCAGGGTCGAGCGAGCCTGGAGGCATCGCAGCGCGCTGCCACCGAACAGATGTTGCGCATCCTCGACGGCACGGACGAGCGGATCATTCCGCACTTCGCGTCGATCATGTCGGAGTCGGGACCTAACGTTGCGATCGATCGGGCCGCGGCTGCGCGTGAACGCGACCGGGAAGACCGCTTCTCAGCATGGCTATCCAATCGGCAAGCAGTGCCCCAGGCGAGCCGCCCAACAAGCCGATGAAGCTCACGGTCGGCTTCAGTGCCTGCAGCTTATCGGTGATCCGTTCGGCTTTACGAAGCTCTCATGCAGGACGCGACGTGAATTGCGAGTGACAGCACGCAATCGGTTGCTGCTGTCCGCATGAGCGTTTGTTCCGCAGGTGCCTGGGCCACAGACCGTATCGTCCGGCCGACAGAATGCCGTTCGGGTCGAGCGCATCCTTGATGCTCTCGCCGACGCGCTGCTGGATGTGGTTGTTGTAGGAATAGATGTCGGAAACGGTGTCCATGAAGGCGGGCGCCGTGCGGTACTCGCCCCAGCCGTGATCGGCACAGACGCGGATCAACTGCTTCACGGCGGCGCGCAGCTTGCGGTCCTGTTCGGGCTCACGGCTCACGGGAATCGCGAGCACGAGAATGAAGGCCCGTGCCCAGCAGCCGACCGGTGGGCTGAAAAACATGATCGGAATGTCCAGCTCGCGTGCGGTCCGCCGTATGACGCGGTTCGCCTCGATGATCGCTTCGCCCGTGAGCGGGATGATGGGCGAGAACCAGAAATGGCCATTGGTGGGAATCGGGTTCATCGCCGAGCGCGCCCCGATCGCGAACATGGACAGGCTGGGTATGCCGAACTCCGGGGCATGCACCGCGTCGCGTTGCTCTGGCGTGAGCGGCAATTTGTAGAACTCGCCGGCGCGGAACTTCGCGCCGGGAATCGACGCGAAACGCTCCTGCGCATGCTGCCATTGCGCGCGCACGACGTTCGGTGCCCCGTAGAATTTGAGTGAGCAGGTCCAGAACGGCAGACCCTTGCGGTCCGCATAGCCCTGAAGCGCGAGCGGATCCGGTCCGTCGCGCGCGGCGTGCAGGGCCGCGAGTTACGGATCCGTGACCGGGCCGATCGGATACACCGGGCTGCTGATGCCCGGCAGTCCATGCACGGCCATGGTGTTCTCGAGATAATTGAAGGTGTCGACGATGCGAACGATATCGTCGTGACGTGGCATCTCGACGATGCCCGACAGATAGGACTCGGGCTCGGGGAACAGCCAGAAGCCCATCTTCGTCACGACGCCCATATTCGACTGCTTGAAGATGCCGTCGAGGAACGGACCGTAACCGAACTTGTACTGCTGCCAGGTCCTCGCACCCGGCAATGCGCCCATGCCGGTGCGCAGGACTTCGCCATTCGCCAGCACGACCTCCATGCCGCAATGCGCCTCGAAGTGATTGCGGTAGGCCGGTGCCGTGTATCCGCCGCCGTTGTCGAGGGCATTGCCGATGAGGCTGCCCCAGCCCGGATCGGGCACATCGATCCACAGTTTCGAGCCGGTGTTCTGCAGGTGGCGGTACATGTCGAAGTAGCTCACGCCCGGCTCGACGATGCACGAGGCGTTGCGCTCATCGACTTCGATGACACGATTCATTCGCTTGAGGTCGAGCACCACGCTGCCCGAGTACACGGGTGCCGAGCCGCCATAACCCAGATTCTTGCCGGTGGAGATCGGATAGATCGGAATGCGGTAGCGATTGGCCACGCGCATGATCTGCTGCACCTGTTCTACGCTGTCCGGCGCGATGGCGGCCGAGGCGATGCGCTCTTCTTCCTCGCCCCAGAATAGTGAATAGGCATCGCGATAAAGGTGCAGATCATCATCGCTGGTGAACACCCATTCGGGTCCAACGGCCGCTTCGAACTGGCGCAGCGCGGCGGCGAAATCCTGCTTGCTGACGCTGGGAGGAACTCGCACGTTTTAGACCCTTGTGCCGATGACCCAGGAAACCAGGAACGCCGGATCGCTGCTGTCCGCGAACCGGGACTCGACGGTAAGAGATGCCTGATCGCCCCGCACCGTGCGCGCCGGAAACTCGAGCACCAGTCGCGCTGCGTCCGAACTCCACGGCGCGCTGGTTTGTCCCAGTGCACGGGCGTGGGACAACAGACCGGCCGGCGCCGTCACACGATGTTCGATCAGGCTGCCGGACACGCGCGCATGCTCGATGCGCAGCAACACCCGCATGCCGACGTCCCACGCGATCTGCTCGAGGCAGAAGAGGGCGGTAGGGTCCGTGAGGCCGGCGATGGGTGCGGCGCCCCGACGCCAGCGGTGATACAGATCGTCGTACCAGAGCTTCGTGACGTCACCGGTGATGGTGCTGACCGCGAGGCCCTTGCGATTCGCCGCGCGCGCGAGGGGCGCACTCGCTGAAAATCTCGAATCCACGACGATGCGGTAGGGGCGCAGAATCGCGCCATTGGCCCGGGGCACGGCCGAGGCGGGCAGCCCGTGCGGCAAAATGCCGGCAGCGAGACCCGCAGCGAGAACATCACGCCTCGTCGTCATCGGAATCCCCCGGCCAAGTCGCGTCCTGCAATGCGTTATAGAAAGGTTAATCGAGCACCCGACACGGGCCAAGGCCCGCTGGTTTTCTTTTTCGCGGTCCGCTTCAGGTCGTGATTCGGCTTTGGGTATATTGGTCGATGATCAGGCGACCCGGCTTAGAATCACCACTGCGCGAGGAAGCTGGATGCCGCGTACACGCCGCAAGCTGCCGAGTCAGTCGCGCCAGGACGCCCGTCTGTGCAAGCTCTCGGCGATCTGCCTGGCCTTTCCCGAGACGGAGCGCAGGTTCAGCGGCGACCACGCGGACTTTCGCGTACGCGGCAAAGTCTTCGCGTATTTCCTGAACAGCCATCACGGCGACGGCATCGTCTCGGTTTGTTGCAAGTCCGCACTCGGTGAAAACGTCGATCGTGCTTCGCGGGAACCGAAGCGATTCTATCTTCCGGCCTACATCGGACCGCGTGGTTGGTTCGGGCTGAGACTCGATCTTGGGGCGATCGACTGGAACGAAGTGAAGAACATCGTTGAGCTCAGCTATTGTCTGGCGGCGCCAAAGACGTTGGCCAGAGCGTTCGAGCGTCAGACAGAGGAGAGGGCGCGGACATGATCGTCAGACGCGAGGCACTCAGGCCGATCGATTTTGGCGGACTTCGCATCGTCGACTATACGGCGGAGCGGGATCTCGGCTCATCGCTGGCCGTCATCGAGGTCCCACCCGCTGCCAGACACGCGGAGGCTTGGTCGAAGCGCTCCGACAAGTA
This sequence comes from Steroidobacteraceae bacterium, assembly GCA_036515135.1. Classification (GTDB taxonomy): domain Bacteria; phylum Pseudomonadota; class Gammaproteobacteria; order Steroidobacterales; family Steroidobacteraceae; genus DATBVX01. The sequence goes on along the minus strand of DATBVX010000072.1, from coordinate 18,221 downwards.
TTACCTCGTGACCCAGGGAGAGGTCCGCTTTGTGCTCGATGGCAGGGTGCACGACCTTGGCGAGGGTGACTTCTGTTGCGTACGTTGCGGCCAGCACTTCAGCTATTCCAATGAGCGCTCCAGAATGGCCACGCTGATGCTGGTTCACACGCCGAGTTTTCGTCTCGATCAGGAGGTCTTCGTTGGCGCGGAATGATCCAATGGGTTGCTCGTTGCATCACGAGATGCAGGGAGGGGCGGATGGACGGTGGAATGATCGGTGGGATCGCAGGTTCGGTTCTCGGCGTGCTCGGCGGCGCCGTCGGCACCTATTTCTCGGTCAAGAGAACGGCGGGTCCACGGGAGCGCGCCTTCGTGGTGAAGGCTGCGACCGTGGCCTGGATTGTGGTGATCGCCTTCGTGCTCGGGCTCATGCTGCTCCCGCGTCCGTACAACTTCCTGTTGTGGGTGCCTTACGGCATCGGGCTCGCGCTCGCGATTCCATGGTGGAACCGGCGGCAGTTCCAGATCCGCGCCGAAGAAGCACGTCGATGATCGCGCGCATCTGGCATGGCGTGACTTCAGCCGAGCATTACGACCCGTACTGGAGGTTCCTGCACCAGCGGGCCGTCCCGGACTACAGGGCCACGGCGGGTAATCTCGGCGTGCGCCTGTTCCGCCGGCTCGAGGGCGACCGTGCACCCTTTCTCACCCTCAGCTTTTGGACATCGCTCGACGTCATTCGGGCATTCGCCGGGGATGACATCGCCCGTGCCAAGTACTATCCCGAGGATGCGGAATATCTGCTCGAGTTCGAGCCCACGGCGCTCCATTTCGAGGCGAGCGATCCTTGATCAGCAATGTGAGGCCCGGCTCCGGTCTGATCGTCATTGAGACCGAACGCTTGATCCTTCGCAGGCTGACGCTGGCAGACGCCGAGTTCATCCTGGGTCTCCTCAACGAGCCATCGTTCCTGCGTTTCGTCGGCGACAAGGGCGTCCGCAACCTCGACGGCGCTCGCGATTACATCGTGAAGGGCCCGCTCGCCAGCTACGGGCAGTTCGGTTTCGGGCTGTACCTGACGCAGCTCAAGGACGGTGAGGTCCCGATCGGAATCTGCGGCCTCTTGAAAAGAGAGTCGCTGGAAGATGTCGATGTCGGCTTCGCGCTTCTGCCGCAGTTCTGGTCCAAAGGCTACGCCTTCGAGTCCGCATCCGCCGTGGTGGCGTACGGCAAGCGCTTCTTTGGGCTGAAGCGGATCGTGGGACTCGTGAAACCCGACAATCGAGGGTCGATCAGGGTGCTCGAGAAGATGGGCCTCAAGTTCGAGAGAATGGCGCGACTCGTGGACGACGGTCCGGAGGACAAGTTGTTTGCATGACGGCATCCTGCGGGACAGACTGCGATGCCATTGTGCGTTTACTCGTTTCACAATGACGAGGATCGATTCCATATGAAGACGCGCGTTGTACCGGCAATTCTTTGGGGAGGTCTGATCGCCGGGACGCTCGATCTGACTTACGCGTGCATCGCGTGGGGCCTACGAGGAGCGAGCCCGGTACGCATCATGCAATCGATCGCCAGTGGATTGCTGGGTGCCTCATCGTATGAGGGCGGTGCCGCGACGGCTGCGCTCGGGGTTGCGCTGCATTTCTTCATCCTCTTCGTCGCAGCCGGTCTCTACTACATGGCGAGCCGCAACCTCGAGCTGCTGACGCGGCGGGCCATCCTGGGCGGCTTGGTGTACGGGGTTGCGATCTACCTGATCATGAACTTCGTCGTTGTCCCGCAGTCGGCGTTTCCTCACCAGCCGACGTTCACGGCGGCCAGCGTAGCGTTGAACCTGGGCGTTCACATGATCCTCGTCGGCCTGCCGATCGCGCTCGCTGTCCGCCGTTACGCAACATAACCCGGATGTCACTGACGAATCGTAACGAGCAAGCTGCCGATGTGGGCGCGATCCGGCGGCTCAACGAACAGGCGTTCGGGAAGTGGGCGGAAGCCGATCTGGTCGATGCGCTCCGACGCTCGCATGCGCTGACCGTGTCACTGGTCGCCGAGGTCAACGGTAAGATTGCCGGCCACATCGCATTCAGCCCGCTGACGATCGAGTCTCGGGGATCGACACGCGAAGCTCGGGCGCTTGCGCCGCTGGCGGTGTTGCCCGGCTATCAAAATCGCCGCATCGGATCCTCGCTGGTTCACCGCGGTCTCGAGGACTGCAAAGTCTCAGGCCATGGTGCGGTGCTCGTCCTGGGCGATCCTGCGTACTATCCACGCTTTGGATTCGTTCCCGCCGCGACCTATGGAATCCGCTGTCCATTCGGGGTCCCGGCCGAAGCGTTCATGGCTGCGGAGCTTGTGCCTGGTGCGCTCGCCGGCTGCGAGGGGATCGTGCGCTATCGGCCGGAATTCGACGCGGTGAGCTCGTGAGTGATCGGTCGCGCGACATCATCGAGCGCCTCGGACTGGTGCGCCATCCGGAGGGCGGGTGGTATCGCCAGCTGCACCGATCCCGGGCAACAGTCACGACGCCGCACGGCATTCGATCTGCCCTTACCACGATTTACTATCTGCTCGAGAAGGGCGAAGTCGGCCGCTGGCACGTGATCGACGCGGACGAGGTCTGGCACTTCTACTGCGGTGCACGTCTCGAGCTTCTGATCTACGATCCGCAATCGGCGCAGCTCACGCGCTGCGAGCTCGGATCTCCCGACAAAGGTAGCGAAGCAGTGGGCATCGTGCCTGTCGGCGCCTGGCAGGCCGCGCGCAGCCGTGGCGATTATTCCCTTGTTGGCTGCAGCGTCGGACCCGGCTTTGAGATCGAGGGATTCCAGTTCGTATCATCCATTCCGGATCACGAGCGACACTTCAAGGGCGAGCTCGGGGCGTTCTCGAACCTGCTCTGAAGTGGAAGGGGGTTTACGCATGATTCGATTTCAGATCGTCGAGCGTCCCGGCGTAGAACTACAGAAGACCCTGGTGGACGCGATGCGGGCCGGCGAGCTCCGAACGTTCATCGCGCTGAAGCGGGGTCGCAAGATCGAACACGCGAGCAAGCCGGGGTGGATGAACTGGACGTCGCGCGATGGCGTGCTCCAGTGCGAAGTCATCAGCCCGCAGAAGCCGGGACTCGAATGGCAGCTCTTCAGCGCGTTCCTCGGCCGCCTCGCTGATCGCTACGCCGATCGTATCATCGCCATCAATGTGCAGTTTCCAGATGCGGTCGCCGCGAGCGCCAAGCCGAAGCGGCGTCGCAAGCGCCGAGCGCAAGCCCGGCGGCGGCGCGGGGCCTGAGCTCAACTCGACGCGGCGTCGAGTTCCTCAAGGCCGGCGGCGATCCGAGTCTTGGCCTCTTCCAGCGTGAGCGTGCCCTCGTTCACGGCGATAACCGTGTCCAGGATCAGGTCCGCTTCATTGCGGTGCATTTCGCCCAGGTGAGCCGCGACAATCCGGCCACGGTTGTCGGTGAACACCGTGAAGGGAAATCCCGTCGAGCCCAGCCCGAAGGCGGCGGCGGCGTCGAGACCGTCCTGTTCACCGATCAGCAACGGGTAATCGATTGCAACTTCCTTGATGTAAGCCAGCACATTCTCGCGAAAGTCCACCGCAATGCCGATCACCTCGATGTTCTGCGACGAACGCGCGGCATGCAGCTGCCTCAGCATCGGGATCTCGCGGCGGCAGGGCGCGCACCATGTCGCCCAGAAATTGACCACCAGCGACTTCCCATCCCATTCGGTGATGGACCGAAGCTGATCGTTTCGATCTTTGAGCGAGAACACGGGTCGGACATCCGGAATAGTTGGCGCCTGCGGCGTGCTGGTGTCGGCGGCCGACACGGTTTCCGAGGGTGCCGGGACCGACGGCTCGTGCAGCCAGCGGTAGAAGTGGTATCCAAACACGCCAGCGGAAACAACCGCCAGCAGCGCAAACGCTGTCCGCACGGGACCGCTCATGCGCCGGGACTCGCGGTCGCGCGGGCGACATGGTCTCGGAACTTGTCTGCCTTGACGTAGCCGACGAGCCGAAACTCCTTGCGTTCCACGCCGTCCGGGCCGAAGAACGCGATCGTCGGTGGACCAAAGATGCCGAAGCGCTTGAGCAGCTCCTGATCCCGCTCGTTGTTCTCCGTGACATCGGCGCGCAACAGCACCACGTCGGCAAGTGCCGCCTGCACCCCTGCATCCGGAAATGTGTACTTCTCCATCTCCTTGCACGACACGCACCAGTCCGCCGAAAAATCGAGCATCATCGGCTTGCCGGCCGCGCTGGCTGCCGCAAGTTCGCGATCGAGATCCTCGACCGATCGTACGGTGCGCCACGGCAACGACTCCGACGTGCTCGCGACGCTCGCACCCGTGGCAAATCCGGCCAGCGGCGCCAGCGGGTCGCGATTGCCCATGGCGGCTCCGACGATGATGGCGATGCCCCAGGCGAGCACGGGCAGCGCGAGGGACTTGCGCACCTTCGCGGCGCCAGTCGCTACGGGTTCCAATGCGCCGAGGAGCAGTGCCGAGCCAATCGCTAGCACGCCCCATAGGAGCATCACGAGGACTTCCGGCAATAGCGTTTGCGCAAACCAGAGCGCCACCGCGAGCAGCAGCACGCCGAAGAATTGCTTGACCGCTTCCATCCAGCCGCCGGCGCGCGGCAGGAGTTTGCCCAGTGACGTTCCGATCAGGAGCAAGGGCACACCCATTCCCATTGCGAGCGCGAACAACGCCAGCCCACCGCGCACGGGATCGCCGGTCTGGCCGATGACGATGAGTGCGGCGACGAGCGGTGCCGTCACGCAGGGCCCGACGATAAGCGCCGAAAGCACGCCCATGACACCGACACCGATGAATGTGCCGCCCTGCTGCCGATTCGACATCGCCGCGAGCCGGTTCTGGATCGCGGGCGGCATCTGCAGTTCGTAGTAGCCGAACATCGAGAAGGCGAGAGCGACGAACAGGAGCGCGAACGCTCCCAGCACCCACGGATTCTGCAACGCGGCCTGGAGGTTCTGGCCGAACAGGCCCGCGAGCACGCCCGCAATCGTGTAAGAGAGCGCCATTGCAAGCACATACGTCAGCGAAAGCGTGAAACCGCGGAGCGGTGTCACCTCATCGCCCTGACCCGCGATGATGCCGGAAAGAATCGGCACCATCGGCAGCACGCACGGCGTGAAAGTCAGCGCAAGTCCTGCGAGGAAAAAGATGCCAAGGAGCGCCGCAATCGAGCCGTCGCGCACCACAGCGGCGAGCCGATCCTGTTCGGCCGGCGCGGGACTGCCGAACGAATCCCCGGCCGTAAAGCTCGCCGCATCGACGGCGGGCAGCGCGAGATCGAGCGTCTTCGTGATCGGCGGATAGCAGAGTCCCGCTTCCGCACAGCCCTGATACGTCACCCGTACCGCGAACGTGCCAGCCTCGGGGCTCGCGCGTGAGAACGGCACATCTGCCTCGAGGACCTCGTGATAGACCTCCTGCGTGCCGAAGTACTCGTCTGTCTTTTCCTCGCCCGGCGGCAGATCAAGAGTGCCGAGCTGCACGACCGTACTGTCGCTCGTGACCTTGATCTTCGACTTGTAAAGGTAGTACTCGTGCGCGATCACCCACGTGAGGTGCAGGGTGTTCGGCCCGGTGATGCTGCCCGAGAGCTTGAACGCCTCGTCGGGATGCAGGAAGTCGTCGCCGGAGCTGAGCGCGCCGCCGGTCAAGAGGGGTGGGGCAGGATCGTCCGCGGAATGAGTCACGCTCGCGGCGGCGAGCGTGACCCCGAGCAGAAAGACGCGAAAAAGCGCTGGGCTCACTCGGGCTCCGCGGGATTTCATTGCGCGACGCTCTGACCGATCCATGCGAGATAAGGCTCCGAGCCGCCCTCGATCGGCAGCTTGATGACTTCGGGAGTTTCGTACGGGTGCAGATCGTGGATGCGCCTGGATAGGGGTTCGAGCAACCGGTCCACGGTCTTGATCAGAAGGAGTGACTCGGCGTCCGTCTGCACCGCGTCCTTCCAGCGGAAGGTGGTGACCACTCGGGGTATTCGATTCACGCAGGCCGCGAGGCGCTCGGTGACCAGGGTCGTCGCGATCTTTGCCCCCACGACGTCGTCCGGGCAGGTGCAGAGCACCAGAATATACTTCTCAGTCATGGGCTTACGCGATGTCCGGTGGTCACGAAAAGCGGCCGCAGAGGATACCTGCCGCCGCGGTTAATGTCATGAGTAAATCATCCGCTACGTCTTGATTTTGAAAGATTCGCCGCTACTATTAGCAGCCACTCAAGGGGAGTGCTAACACATTCCCCTCCGACGTTGAGCTAAATCCAACCTGCATAAGGAGCTGAGCCCCATGAAGATCCGACCGCTTCATGATCGTGTGATCGTCAAGCGCCTGGAGGAGGAGCGGACCTCCCCCGGCGGCATCGTGATTCCCGACACCGCGACCGAGAAGCCCATCCAGGGAAAAATCATTGCCGTCGGTAAGGGCAAGATCCTCGAGGACGGCCATGTGCGTCCGCTCGACGTGAAAGTCGGCGACAAGATCCTGTTCGGCAAGTACAGCGGGACCGAGGTCAAGGTCGACGGCGAGGAATATGTGGTCATGCGTGAAGAGGACGTCATGGCCATCATCGAGGGCAAGTAAGCCTCTCGGTGCAACGCAAACGAACTCATTAAAGACGTCAGAGGACCACTGCAATGGCTGCGAAAGAAGTCCGATTCAGCGATGACGCCCGGCAACGAATGTTCAAGGGCGTAAACATCCTGGCGAACGCCGTAAAGGTGACGCTGGGACCCAAAGGGCGAAATGCCGTGCTCGAAAAGAGCTATGGCGCCCCGACCGTGACGAAGGACGGCGTGTCCGTCGCGAAGGAAGTCGAGCTCAAGGACAAGTTCGAGAACATGGGCGCGCAGATGGTGAAGGAAGTCGCGTCCAACACCTCGGATGAAGCCGGTGACGGCACGACGACCGCGACCGTGCTCGCCCAGGCAATCATCCGCGAAGGCCTCAAGGCTGTCGCCGCGGGGCTCAACCCGATGGATCTCAAGCGCGGCATCGACAAGGCGGTGATCACCGCGGTCGAGGAGCTCAAGAAGCTCTCCAAGCCGTGTAAGGATCCGAAGGCCATCTCCCAGGTCGGCACGATCTCGGCCAATGCGGACGAGAGTATCGGCAAGACCATCGCGGACGCGATGGAGAAGGTCGGCAAGGAAGGCGTGATCACGGTGGAAGAGGGTCAGAGTCTCGAAAACGAGCTCGACTTGGTCGAGGGCATGCAGTTCGACCGCGGGTATCTCTCGCCGTATTTCATCAACAACCAGCAGAACCAGACCTCGGAGCTCGAGAACCCGTACATCCTGCTGTACGAGAAGAAGATCTCGAACATTCGCGAGATGCTGCCCTTGCTCGAAGTCGTGGCCAAGTCCGGCCGTCCGCTGCTCGTGGTGTCGGAAGACGTCGAGGGCGAGGCGCTCGCGACGCTGGTCGTGAACACGATCCGCGGCATCATCAAGGTCGCGGCCGTCAAGGCCCCGGGCTTTGGCGATCGTCGCAAGGCCATGCTGCAGGACATCGCGATCCTTACCGGCGGCCAAGTGATCTCCGATGAGGTGGGTCTCTCGCTCGAAAAGGCTTCCCTCAATGATCTCGGCGAGGCGAAGAAGGTCGTCGTCGAGAAGGAGAACACTACGCTCATCGGCGGGGCCGGCAAGACAACCGACATCAAGGCGCGCGTGACGCAGATTCGCCAGCAGATCGAGGAAGCGACCTCCGACTACGACAAGGAAAAGCTGCAGGAGCGCGTTGCCAAGCTCTCCGGCGGCGTGGCCGTGATCAAAGTCGGTGCCGCAACCGAGATCGAGATGAAGGAAAAGAAGGCCCGCGTCGAAGACGCACTGCACGCAACCCGTGCGGCCGTCGAGGAAGGCGTGGTGCCGGGAGGCGGCGTAGCGCTGTTGCGCGCGCAGAAGGCGGTCGAGAAGCTCGAGGGTGCGAACGAGGATCAGAAGGTTGGCATCAAGATTCTGTCGCGCGCCATCGAGGAACCCCTGCGTCAGATCGTCGACAACGCCGGCGAGGACGCCGCGGTTGTCCTGAACAAGGTCAAGGAAGGCAAGGGCAACTTCGGCTACAACGCTCAGACCGGCGAGTACGGCGACCTGATCGAGGCGGGCATCCTGGATCCCACCAAGGTCACGCGCCTGGCGCTGCAGAACGCGGCCTCGGTGGCGGGTCTCTTGCTCACCACCGAAGTCATGGTCGCCGAGGCTCCGAAGGAAGAAGAACACGCCCACGCTGGCCCTCCGGGCGGCATGGGTGGCATGGACATGTAAGAGCCACCCACGGAAGTTTCGCGAAGACGCGAATACTTCGGTGGGGCCCGGCAAGAGCCGGGGACATGGACCTGAGAAAAGCCCCGCTCCGGCGGGGCTTTTTCTTTTAGGCTAGTCACCCATGGTGACACGCTCACCCCTGGTGCCCCCCGGCGATCTGCCGCCGGAGCTCCGCTCGGCTGTCAAGCTCGCGCTCGGCGCGATTACCGAAAACCCCGCTGCGATCGCCGCCCTCGAGCGTGCGCCGCCGGCCGTTCGTGATTCACTGCAGCGCGTGCTCGCGTGCAGCGACTTCATCGCGGGTTCCTGCACGCGTCATGCGAACTTTCTGCCGTCGTTGCTCGAAGGTGGTTCGCTGACGATGGCGCGACCACCCGGCGCGTTGGCCGCGACGCTGCGTCAAGCGGGCACCGGCGCGTTCGACGAAGCCGCGGTGATGAAATTGCTGCGCGAGAACCGGCGGCGTGAATCCGTTCGAATCGCCTGGCGGGATCTCGCCGGCTGGTCGTCGGTCGAGGAATCGCTGCGCGATCTCTCCGAACTGGCCGATGAGTCGCTCGTGGTGGCGCAGGACTTCGCCTGGCAGGCGCTGGTCGCGCGTCATGGCACGCCGCGTTCGGTCGCAGGCGAGGCTCAGCCGCTCGTCGTGATCGGCATGGGAAAGCTCGGCGGCGGCGAGCTCAATTTCTCCTCCGATATCGACCTGGTGCTGCTGTTTCCCGAGGGCGGTGAGACGGATGGACGCCGGTCGGTCAGCAACGAGGAATTCTTCGCGCGCCTGGCGCGGCAACTGATCCGGCTGCTCGATGCCGTGACGCCGGACGGTTTCGTGTTTCGAGTCGACCTGCGGCTCAGGCCCTTCGGGGAATCGGGTCCGCTGGTCGCCAGCTTTGCGTCGTTCGAGAACTACCTGCAGCAGCATGGGCGCGACTGGGAGCGCTACGCCTACGTAAAGGCGCGGGCTCTCACTTCGGCCGATCACTACGAAACCCTGTATCGCGATGCCGTGCGGCCGTTCGTGTATCGGCGCTACCTCGATTTCGGCGTGTTCGAGTCACTGCGCGAGATGAAGGACCTGATCGCACGTGAAGTCGCGCGCCGCGAACTCGAGAACAACATCAAGCTGGGTCCCGGCGGCATCCGTGAAGTCGAGTTCATCGTGCAGGCGTTTCAGCTGCTACGGGGCGGGAACGATCAACGCCTGCAGTCTCCGTCGCTCCTGAGCGTCCTTCCGCGGCTTGCCGGCCAGAAACTGCTGCCGGCACAAACCATCGAGCAGCTCAAGTCCGCCTATCTGTATCTGCGACGGCTCGAGAACCGCATCCAGATGATGAACGATGAGCAGACGCACACGTTGCCGGACGATGCATTCAACCGCGCTCGCCTCGTACTCGCCATGAGTGCGCGCGACTGGGCTGAGCTCACGGCCGAGCTCGATCGTCATCGCGACATCGTCACGCGCCACTTTCAGACCGTCATCTTTGCACCTGCGATCGCCACGCCTGGCGCGCTGCCGGCGCTGGACCTGGAGGCGCTGAGGGACGGCGAGCAACTCGAGGCATCGCTGCGGCACGCGGTCACGACTCTCGGCCTCGAGCCTGCAGGGGAAATCGTGCAGCTTCTGGCGCAGTGGCGCTCGAGCGGCGCCGTGCAGCGGTTGGATGACATAGGGCGTCGCCGCCTGCAGACCCTGATTCCGCGCAGCCTTGCGGGATTGCGCGGTGTGGCGATGCCGGCGGTCGCATTGCGGCGGGTGCTACGCGTGCTCGAGGCAGTCGGGACGCGCAGCACCTACTTCGCACTGCTCAACGAGAATGCCACGGCGCTGGCGCGGCTCATCGCCATTTGCGAGCGCAGCGCGTTTCTGACGACGCAGATCGCGGTATTCCCGCTGCTGCTCGACGAGCTCATCGATGAAAGAATTCTCGACGAGCTGCCCACGCGCGAGCAGTTCGCTCAAGAGCTGGCCGCTCGCCTGAGTCACGTGCCGGAGTCCGATCCGGAGCGCCAGGTCGAGGCACTGCGGCAGTTCCAGCGTGCGGCGACGTTTCGCGTTGCGCTCGCGGATCTCACGGGCCGGCTGCCGCTGATGCAGGTAAGCGATCGGCTCACCGATATCGCCGAGTTGATCCTGGAGCAGGCGCTCAACCTCGCGTGGCAGCAGATGGCGCAACTGCACGGCGTGCCGATGTGTGGCAGTGCCGATGGTCTGCGTCCTGCAGGGGTCGCTGCCATCGGATACGGGAAGCTGGGCGGCACCGAGCTGGGCTACGCCTCCGATCTCGATCTTGTGTTCCTGCACGATTCTGCGGGCGAAGTGCAGCGCACCGACGGCGGCCGGCCGCTCGACAACGGCGTGTTCTTCCTGCGGCTGGGCCAGCGCATCGTGCACCTGCTGACCATGCACTCGGCTGCCGGGCGGCTCTACGAAGTCGACATGCGACTGCGCCCGAGCGGCAAGGGCGGGCTGATGGTGACGCAGATCGATGCGTTTCACTCATACCAGCGCACCGAGGCCTGGACCTGGGAGCACCAGGCATTGCTGCGTTCGCGCGCAGTCGCCGGGGAAATTCGCATCCGGCGCCGGTTCGAAGACGTGCGTCTCGACGTGCTGTGCCATCACGTGCGCCGTGAGTCGTTGCGCGACGAGGTGCGCCGGATGCGCGAACGCATGCGCGCGGAGCTGAGCAAGGCGCGCGAGGGCCAATTCGACATCAAGCAGGACCCCGGCGGCATCGCGGACATCGAATTCCTGGCGCAGTACTGGGCTCTCAGGTGGGCAGAGGAGTATCCGCCGCTCGTCATGTTCTCCGACACGATCCGCCAGCTCGAATCGGTGGCCTCTGTCAATCTCGTGCCGCAGGCGACGGTGGATGTGCTGACGCGCAACTACCGCGAGTATCGCAGCGTGATCCACCACCGCTCGCTCGAAAGCGAAACCGCGGTCGTCGATGCGCAGGCGTTCACCCTGCAACGCGAACAGGTGCTGTCCATCTGGAACGCCGCGCTGGTCGCGTCCTGAGCAGCCGCGCATCGGATATACTGCGCGCCGACTCACGCGTTGCGAGGGACTCAAGGTGCCCGCTGTCGAATCGACGCCGAAGACGCTGCTGCAACCCAACGCGCAGAATCGGTACCAGGTGGCGCGCCAGGACCTGCCGCTGTCCTGCCCGATGCCGCAGATGTACCTGTGGAATTCCCACCCGCGCGTCTATCTGCCGATCGAGCCCACGGGCTGGGCAAAATGCCCGTACTGCGGGGCGGAATACACCTTGGAGAAATAGGCGCCGGACGCCAGGCGTCTGGCCCGAGGTCTAGCTGCGACTGCGGTAGTCCTTGTAGGACTTCTCTTCGACGATCTTCGAGCCCAACTTCTGGTTGATGCGCTTCTTGAGCGCCGCGCGCACGTCGTTGCTGAAGTACACCGCGCGCGCGAGCTCGACGAACTCCCGATCGAAAACCTGCCGTGACTCTTTCTCGCGGATGTCATCTTCGATGTCCCAGAGCTTCGCGTTCACGGTCTGCAACGCGCGCTCCTCGGCACCGATGTCGACACCCGAGTGGCCGGCATCGCGCCACGTCTGTTCGAGCAGCGAGAGCTCGTGCCGCACGTTGGCGAGCTTGGCCGGGTCCGTCATGCGTTCCGACTTGATGCGCAGGATGGTGATCTTGTCGAGAAGTTCGCCGGGAGAAATCGGCACGAGAATGTTGCTCATGTTTCTCTCGAGGACCGGACTCAGGTCCGGTACCTCAATTTGATTTTGCTGCGCTGGCTCATGAGCTGGTCGAACTTGCGGATGACATCGGCAGGCTGGATCAGGTCCATCACGCCGGGCTTTTCGATCTTGGTGGTCCAGGCGAGTTCGCTTACCGGGCGACCGAGAAATTTTTGCGCCGCCTCCCCGTATCGGTTGACGCACGACGAGCGACTCAAGTAGGGGCCACTGCGTTCTGGATTGGTTGCCGCATAGAGGCCGATCACGGGCGTGCCGGCGGCGGTGGCCATGTGGACGGGTCCGGAGTCCGGGCTCAACAACACGTCGGCGCGTTCGAGCAACGCCTGGAATTGCGGCAGGGTGTCGCCGCCGATCGTATTGATCAACCGCGCCTTGGCGGACTTCTCGATCGCCTGACCCATCGTGCGCTCGAGCGCGCCCGGTCCCCCGGTGAGCACGACGCGCGCTCCGTGCACACGCACCGCGTGATCGGCGACCTGAGCATAGAATTCCGCCCGCCAGTTGCGTCGCGGGTGACTCGAACAGGGGCTGATGACGAGTGTCGGGCGGCGGTCGTCAACGATCTGGGCGGCGTACCGGCGCGCGTCCTCCGGGAGTGCGATGTCCCAGCGCAAAACGCGGTCGTGGACTCCGAGCGCTTCGGCGAATCCGAACAGGCAGTCGAGCACATGCTCGCGTTCGCGCGGTGCGATGCGATGCGTGGTGAACAGCCATTGCAGTTCTCGCGCACGCGCGCGGTCGAACCCGAGCTTGACGCTTGTCGGTACATACGTGCTCAACAGGCTCGCGCGTATCGAAAGTTGCATGTGAAGCAGCAGATCGAATCGACGCTCGGCCATCAGCGTGCGGAAGCGGCGCAGGTCGCGCAGGCTGTGGCGCTTGTCGAAGGTGATAAACTCGATGTCGGGGATGAGCCCAAGCAGTTTGGCTTCGACCTTGCCAATGATCCAGGTGAAGCGCGTCTGCGGCCACGCCTGCTGCAACGTGCGCACCACCGTCAATACATGGCATGTATCGCCGATGGCCGAAAGCCTCAGGATGCATACCTCGCGCGGGATCTTGGAAAGATTCACTGGAGTCGAATGATCGCCGATGCCGTTTCGCCCGGTTCGCTCACCACTGCTGTGCGCCGTGCGCCGGTTCAGGACGGCGCCATGCTATATGACGCCTCACGCGTCAGCAACGCGGACCCCTCGCTGTTCGATGCCCGCAGCTGGATCGAGAGCTTGAGTGCGAGACGCACTCCGGCGGGGCGTGGTGAGGCAATATTCATCGAGCACGCTGGCCGTTCCTGGGTGCTGAGACCCTATCGCCGCGGCGGCTTCATCGCGCGGCTGACGGCCGACCGGTACTTTTGGACCGGCGAGGAATGGACTCGCGCGTTTCGCGAATGGCGGCTGCTGCACGCTCTGCACGCGGCCGGGTTGCCCGTTCCCGCGCCTGTGGCGGCGCGCTACCGGCGTCGCGGTTTCACCTACACGGCTGACTTGATCACAGAACGAATCGAAGGCGCCCAGCCGTTGTCAGTGCTGCTCACCCGCGACGCAGTGCCTGTGGCGGTATGGGGCGCAATCGGGCGCTGCGTTCGTCGCTTTCATGACGCCGGCGTGTGTCATGCGGACCTCAACGCGCACAACATCCTGATCGATGCGGCCGGGCGCGTGTTCCTGATCGATTTCGATCGCGGCAGGCGAAGGTCACCGGGCTCCTGGCGCGTCGCGAACCTTGTCCGCCTCAAACGCTCGCTCGAAAAGATCACGCGCGATGGACCCGCAGGGCGTTTTTCGACGTCCGATTGGGCGGCTTTCCAGCGAGGCTACGACTCGGGCTCGGCGTCATCCGGCAGCGTGAGCGCGCTGTGAGATTTCTCTATATCGCGCTGACCTATCTGCTGGTGCCGTTCGCGTTGGTTCTGCTCCTGTGGCGCGGCCTGCGCGATCGCAGCTATTGGCAAAATCTCGGTGAGCGCTTCGGGTTCGGGTCGCGCGAGTCGCGGCCCACCATCTGGGTGCACGCCGTGTCGATGGGCGAAGTGCAGGCTTCCGCGGCACTGGTGCGCTCGCTGCGGGCCCGCTTTGCGCAATATCCACTGGTGCTGACGACCGTCACGCCGACAGGCGCGCAGCGCGCGCGGGCGCTGTTTGGCGACGAAGTTCACGTCCGCTATGTCCCGTTCGATCTTCCGGATTGTGTGCGGCGTTTCTTCGAGCGCATTCAGCCACGACTGGCCGTGATCCTCGAGACCGAGCTTTGGCCCAACCTCTATCACGTATGTGGCAAGCGTCGCGTACCGCTGGTCCTCGCCAGTGCCCGCATCTCGCCACGCTCGGTCAACCGCTATCGACGGCTGGTGAGCTTGTTCCGCGAGACTCTTTCGCACGGGATCGTCATCGCGGCGCAGAGCTTTGCGGATGCGGAGCGCTTCAGATCGATCGGCGCCAACCCCGAGCAGACGCACGTCACCGGAAACATAAAGTTCGATTTCGAGCTGCCACCGGGGCTCGAGGCCGACGGGCGCCGGCTACGCGAGCGGTACGCTGCCGGGCGCCCGGTCTGGATCGCCGGCAGCACGCACGAGCGCGAGGAAGACATCGTGCTCGATGCGCATGCGCACCTGCGCAAACTCATCCCAAACGCCCTGCTCGTGCTCGTACCGCGGCATCACACTCGCTTCGAGGCGGTCGCTGCATTGCTACGCCGGCGCGGGGTCTCCTTCGTCACGCGCAGCAGCGGGGCTGCTGTTCGTGCGGAAACGTCGGTATTGCTGCTCGATACGGTGGGACAGCTCCTGACGTTTTACGCGGGCGCGGACGTTGCCTTCGTCGGCGGAAGCCTGGTGCCCGTTGGCGGACACAACCTGCTCGAGCCGGCCGCGCTCAACCTGCCGATCCTCATGGGACCGCACAATTTCAACAGCGAGGAAATCGCGCAGCTCTTCGTCGAGGTAGGGGCAGTCCACATCGTCCGCGATGCGGTGGAACTCACTGCGCAAGTGTCGCTGCTGCTCGAAGAACCGGTGGAACGGGCGCGGCGCGGCGGTGCGGGCCGGCGCGCGCTCGATGAGAATCGCGGTGCGCTGCGCCGCCTTCTGGAACTGATCGACCCGCTGCTCAGTGAGCCGCGGCTCTACGATTGAGGTTGTGGCGTCGGCGCCGGTTGTGCTGGCGCCGACGCCGTGAGCCACTGGTTGATGGCCACGACGTCGTCCGGCTTGAGAATCCCCGCAGCGAGCTTCAGGCGCACGACGTTGATGAGGTAGTCGTAACGGCTGCGCGCGTAATTCGTCTCGGCTTCCGCCAGCCGGCGGCGCGCGTCGAGCACGTCGACGGTCGTGCGCGTGCCCACTTCGTAGCCGGCCTCGGTGGCTTGAAGCGCCGTGCGACTCGATTCGAGAGCCTGCTTGAGCGCCTGGACCCGCGAGAGTTCCGAGAGCACGCCCAGGTAAGCGTCGCGCGTTGCGCGCTCAGTCTCGCGCGCCGTGCGCTCCAGCCGTTCGCGCGCGGCCCGATGCAGATACACGGCTTCCCGCACGTTCGCCTGCACACGGCCACCGGTGTAGATCGGGAAACTGAGCTGCAGCGCGATCTGATCATCCGTGTTGTCGCTGTCAGCGGGTCCCTCGACGCCGTCATTGATCTGCGTGACATCGGCATCGAAGCCGGTGCGCGACAATACCAGGTCGAGCGACGGCAGATGACCCGAACGGCGAATCGAAATCGTGTCGCGCGCGATCTCTGCCGACAGACGGCTAGCGGTGAGGGCGAGGTTCTGTTCCATCGCCGTCTTGACCCACTCGTCTTCGTTCTGCGGGTCGGGTGACTTGAGCGGCATCGATTCCGACAGCTTGGAGAGCGACTGGAATGGATCGCCGGTCAATTCGCGCAATAACTCGTGCGCAGTGGCGAGGTTGCGCTTCGATTGAATGACGATTGCGTTGGCGTTGTCGTACGCGGCCTTGGCCTCCTGCACGTCGGTGATCGCGATCAACCCCACTTCGAATCGCTTGTCCGCCTGCTCGAGCTGACGGGCGATCGCGTCGCGTGCCGTGGTGACGGACTGCAGCGTGTCCTCGGCCGCCAGCACGTTGAAGTAGCGCTCCGACGCACGGAGCATGAGATCCTGCTGGGCCGCAGCGTAGTTGGCTTCTGCCTGGGCGACCTGAGAACTGGCCTGCTTGAGCGTCACCCACTGATCCCAGCGAAACACGGTCTGCGTCAGTTGCAGCTGGTACCGCGTGAAATCGGCATCGGTTTCCTGATTGGTGGTGTTGATCTGTGGCGGCTGGTTGAGGATCTGCGTGAGAAACGTCTGTGAACCGCTCGACTCTTGTTGTCCCAAGGTGCCGGTGGCGCCCATCTGCGGAAGAAGCGCGCTCAACGCACGGGGCTTCGATTCCCGCGCCGCGAGGCGGTTGGCTTCGGCTTCGCGAATGAGCGGATCGCTCTGCACCGCGCGCTGGTAAACTTGAAGTAAATCAGAGCCTTGCGCGATTGGGGTCGCCAGCAGGGCAGCCAGGAAGCCAATCCAGAAACGCATGCGTCCGCTCATCGGATCCCCTTCATTACCCCGGCCAGGGGGCGAACTGGTGTTATACAAGACTATATCACCTTGCGAGTGCCGACAAGGCGCGTGGGACACGGCGCTACAGTGTTGGTTCAGAACAGGAATCGAGACGGCTGCGGCGCGTTCACCAAAGGTTCGAGAATCGTTTCGAAGAGGCTCTCGCGTACCCACTGGTCGCGCGAGAGGCGACGGACCAGCAGCGCATCCATTACGGGCGCATCGCCGACCACGATGAACAAGCGTCCGCCGACCTTGAGCGCACGCTGAAAACGCTCATCGTACGCCGGCAGCGAGCCGGTGACCGCAATCGCGTCGTAGCGATTCTCCTCGGCCATCGTCATGGCATCGAGCGTTTCGACGCTCACGCCGCTGATACCGGAGGCGCGCAGATTCTCGACCGCGCGCGCGCTCAGATCGGGGAATATTTCCAGGCTGCGTACGTGGTGGGCGAGGCGCGCCAGGCAGGCGGACAGGAATCCCGACCCGGTGCCGACCTCGAGCACCTGATCTGTCGCACCGAGCTCGAGCGACTGGAGGACTCTTCCTTCGACCTTGGGTGCCAGCATCGACTGGCCGTGGCCGAGGGGAATATTCGTGTCGGCGAACGCGACCTCTCGAAATCCGTCGGGCACGAACAGCTCGCGTCGCACTTGGGCCATCGCTCCCAAAACCCGCTCGTCGAGCACGGACCAGGCACGAACCTGTTGCTCGATCATCTGCCTGCGCGCGAGTTCGACGTTCATCAGCGGCAAGTGTCCAGTAGGTGCGGTGAAAGCTGCGCCTGGTCTCGAAAAAGGCTGCACAGGTTACGGAGTTTCCACGGGTCTCACAAGCACGCGAGGCCCCATGACGACGGCAATTATGGTCAATACAGGTCGGTCGAACGAGCCCCATGGGCTATGCTTGATCCCGCATTGCGCGTCATAACAAACAGTATTCGCGCAACCACGACAACCTGATAGCGAAGGTCAGCCGACTGACCTCGGAAGCAACTGAGCCCAGAATCCGGCATGCCCACTCTCTGGCTCCTCTCGCTGGCCCTCGGTGTGTGCGCCGCCGGCGCGGTGGTGTTGCACGTGCAAAAGCGACGTGCCCAACACGCGCTCGCGGTCCTGAGCGATCAGCTCACGCACATCGCTGGCGAGGGACGCTTCGAAGAGCGGGTGAAAATCACGGGCGAACAACCGGCAGCGGCGAACGCGGCAACGGCCGTCAATCAACTGCTCACCCGGCTCGACAACCGCGGCCACAAGCTCCAAGAGCGCGAGCTGCTCTTCCAGCGCCTGGTCGAATCGGTGCACGAAGCAGTCGTCCTGCACCGCGAGACCATTCTTTACGCCAACGGCCGCTTTGCCGCGCTGACCGGCCTCAACGCGCGTGACCTGATCGGACGCAAGCTTGACGAGCTGGTACCCGGCGACTACGCAGACCTGGTGCGCGAGAACATCCGTCGGCGACTGGCCGGTGAGCCCGCAGCCGAGCGATTCGAAATCGAGCTGGTCGGTGCGCAGGGGCAGGTGAGCCGGCTGGAACTCGCGGGTGCGCTCGTGGACGTGCCCGGTGATCCACTGCTCCTGATCACGGCGGTCGAAATGATCCCGCGGCGCGGATCTACCGCGCCCG
>DATBVX010000071.1:0-5561 GCA_036515135.1 Steroidobacteraceae bacterium | reverse complement strand
CGGCGTCGACGATCCGCTCTCGCGAGTCGTCGAGTATTTCGAGGCCGCCGCTGCCGGCTCCGATGTGGGCCGGCGCCTGCTGTTGCTGCTCGGACCGCCGTCCGGTGGCAAGTCGACGATCGCCATCCTCCTCAAGCGCGGGCTCGAGGAATACAGCCGCACCGACGAGGGCGCGCTCTATGCGATCAAAGGCTCGCCGATGCATGAGTCGCCGCTCAATCTCGTGCCAGCCAGCCTGCGAGCCGAGTTTCGCGAAACGTATGGCGTCGACATCTCGGGCGAACTGAGCCCGTGGTGCCGCGAGCGACTCGAGCGCGAATATGAAGGCGATTACCTGCGCGTGCCGGTCGAGCGCATCTTCCTTGCCGAAGCTTCGCGCGTCGGCGTCGGCACCTATGCGCCGCATGACCCGACGACCGCGGACATCGCCGATCTCGTCGGCTCGGTCGATCTGTCGAAGGTTGCGGACGTCGGCGACGAAGGCGATCCGCGCGCCTGGTCCTGGTCGGGCGCCGTCTATGCGGCGAGCCGCGGCCTGCTGGAAATGATCGAGATCCTCAAGGTCAAGCGGGAGTTTCTCTATCTGCTGCTGACCCTGACGCAGGAGAAGAACGTCAAGGTGTCACGCTTCCCGCTGATCCATCTCGACGAGACCATCCTCGCGCACACCAATCTCGCCGAGTTCCACAAGTTCCTCCAGGAGAAGGAGAACGAGGCCCTGCTCGACCGCATGGTCATCATCAAGGTACCGTACGCGCTCTCCTTCCATGATGAGGCCCGCATCTACCAGAAGCTGGTCTCGGGCGCGCCGGCCTTCCGCGACGTGCACCTCGATCCTCACGTGCTCAAGCTCGCCGCCGTGTTCGCGATCCTGACGCGGCTGCAGAAGCCCGAGCGCGAAGGCCTGGATCTCTCCAAGAAGCTCAGGATCTACGCCGGCGAAGCCATCGAAGGCTTTGCCGAGAACGAGTCCACGCGCCTCAAGACGGAGGCGCCGGATGAAGGCCTGGGCGGTGTCAGCCCGCGCTTCGTCATCAATGCCATCTCCAATGCCATTACGCGCGGCGATGCGCGCAGCCTGACCAGCATGGAGTTGCTGCTCGCGCTCAAGGACGGCATCGAGAGCGACGCCCGCATGGACGCAAAGCAGAAGAAGCAGTGGATCGATCACCTGGTGGTCGCGCGAAAGGACTTCTACAACCGCTGGGTCAAGGAAGATGTGCACCGCGCGTTGTTCGCGTCCTTCGAGGAAGAGGCGCAGCAACTCCTGGAGAAGTATCTCGACGAAGTCGAAGCCTCACTCGACCAGCGTCAGATCACCGACCCCATCACCGGCGAAACACGTCCGGCCGATGAACGCTTCCTGCGCTCGGTCGAGGAGAAGATCAAGGTTTCGGACTCCGGCAAACAATCGTTCCGCCAGGAGGTGGTGCGCAAGGCCATGGTCGCCTTCAAGGCTGGCGAGAAATTCACGCTCGACAGCCATGCTCGCATGCACGAAGCCATCGAACAGTACCTGTTCGAAGAACGCCGCGACGTATTGCGGCTGGTCACTTCCAGCGCCCGGCCGGATGACGAGGCGCGCACAAAGATTTCGGCGGTGCAGCAACGCCTCATAAATGAATACGGTTACGACGAGCACAGCGCGAAGGAAGCCCTCAACTACGTCACCTCGCTGCTGGCACAGGAGTAGCGCCCCAGCCGCCGCGCACCGGGAGTCAGATAGTGGACGAATCGGAGATCAAGTCTGGCAATCCCCGGATCAACGGCTGGTATGAATTGTTCTCGCGCGGCGCACGCGACTGGCTGCGTCACAACGACAAGGTGCGGGAAGCCGTCCGCGAGCATCTCCCCGAGATCATTGCAGGTGCCGACATCGTCGGTGGCGGTTCGCGCACCGTGCGGGTGCCGGTGCGCATGCTCGAGCACTATCACTTCCGCTTGCGAAAGCCGGAGCAACGTGAGGGCGTCGGTCAGGGAGCGGCCAAGCCAGGCGACGTGCTTGCCAAGCCGTCGCAGGAGGAAGGATCCGGCAAGGGCCCCGGCGGGCGCGATGAGGGCAGCATCGAGTTCGTTCTGGAGTTCAAAGTCGACGACATTGTTGACTGGCTGTGGGAAGAGATGCGGCTGCCGAACCTCAAGGCACGCGTCGGCAAGTCCGAAGAGTCCGACTGGACGCGCGAGGGTTGGGATCGGAAAGGGGCGCGCTCCCGGCTCGACCGGCGGCGCAGCCTGCGCGAATCGATCAAGCGACGCTCGATGCAGGAGGATTCACCCGCGTTCACGGATGATGACCTGAGATTTCGTCAGCTCACCCGCCGCGAGCAACCAACGATCCAGGCAGTCGTGTTTCTGCTCATGGACGTCTCGGGCAGCATGTCGGAACGCGACCGGCAACTCGCCAAGTCATTCTTCTTCTGGGCCGTGCAGGGATTGCGACGCCAGTACCGCCACCTCGACACCGTGTTCGTAGCGCACACCACCGAGGCCTGGGAGTTCAACGAGGAAGAGTTCTTCCAGGTGAGCGGAAGTGGTGGCACCGTGGCCTCGAGCGGATTTGTCAAGGTTCGCGAGCTCATCGGAAGCCGCTTCAGTCCCGCCCGTTACAACGTGTACCTGTTCTACGCCTCCGACGGAGACAACTACTCGGCGGATCGGGCGCAAGCCGAGACCGAGCTCCAATCGCTGGCCGAATTGGCCAATTACTGTGGGTATCTGGAAGTCTCATCGGCTTCGCAACGCCAGTTGTCAACCGAGACGGGTGGACTGTTCAAGGCATTGGCCGACGCGGGCAAGCCCGTGGGCAGCTTTGCGCTCAATCGCGTCGAGGATATCTGGGAAGCAGTGCGTCACTTCTTTCAGCACCAGGCGAGCGAATCTTGACCAAGAGTGACTGGCGCGAATTTCTGCCCCGCATGGAACGGCTGGCGACGAGCGCCGGCTTGACCTACAACCCGGTCGAGTTCGAGGAAGTCCCGAACAGCTTCATGATGGAGATATCCGTCTACGGGTTACCGGTGCGGATGCCTCACTGGTCGTTCGGCGTGCGCTACATCTATCAGCTCGTGCAGCATCGAATGGGCCATTCGCGACTGTTCGAAGTGGTCTTTCCCGGCAATCCCGGACATGCCTACCTCGCCAACAGCAACAGCGTGGCCGAGAACATCCTGGTGGCGGCGCACGTGCTCGGCCATGCGGATTTTTCTCGCAATAACATGCTCTTTCGCCGCAGCCGCGAACAGGTCGGTGACAACATCGTCGAGCAGGCAGCGAATCACGCGCGTCAGATCGGGCGCGCGATCGAAGAGCACAGCCTCGAGCGCGTCGAAGCGGTGCTCGATGCGGCACTTGCCCTCGAGCAACACGTGGACGTCAATCAGCGCCTGCAACGCGATCGCTACCCGGAATACCTGCCACCCAAAGCCAGCGTCTCGGATGACACGTTTCGCACGCGCTTTGCCGCGCTCGAAGACGCGTCCGATGCCAGGAATCCCGCGCTGCCCGCGCGTCAACGCGCCCCGGTGCCACCCCGGCCGGAGGGGGACCTGCTCTGGTTCATCGCCAACTACGCCCCCGAGCTCGAGGGTTGGGAGCGCGACATCTTCCTCGCCGTGCGCGAAGAGTCCTTCTACTTCCACCCGGTGTTCGCGACCCAGATCATGAACGAGGGCTGGGCCTCTTACTGGCACGCGCGGCTGCTGCGCGAGGCCGATTTCCTGCCCCAGCAAGCCTACGTCGACGCCATCAAATGCCACTCGGACGTCGTGCGACCCCTCGCAAGCGGCGAGCGTATTGCGTTGACGATCAATCCCTACCACCTCGGCTTCAGCCTGTGGGAGTCGATCGTGGAGAAGGATGGTCTCGACGCCGCCCGAGAAATCCTCCAGCAGGACGACGATTTCAGTTTCGTTCGCAACCAGCTCACGTGGGAACGCGCACAGAAGCTGGAGCTGTTTCGTTACCGTGCCGAGGCCAGCGGTCAGGTCAAGGTCGTCGAGCCCGACCTGAACTCATTGCACGAAGCATTGCTGGAGCCGAAGTACAACTTCGGCGCGCCGAGCATCGCCGCGCGCCACATCCGCATCGACGGCACGCTCGAGCTCGAGCACGACCACAAAGTCGACGGCCGCGGGTTGGACGTCGAACGGAGCAAGAAAGTCATCGAGTATCTGCAGCGCGTGTGGCGCCGGCCCGTGATCATGAAGACTATCGACGAGCACGGCGCGGAACTCGAATTCACGGTGCCGATGGCGCCGGTCGCCGCGTAGATGCCCTCACCCCAGCCCTCTCCCGCAAGCGGGAGAGCAACTGTGTTTGATGTCAAGCGCTGATTGCAAGGCTCGGGTTCCAGGGAGTTCGATCTCGAGCCATGGCATTGAGGATCACGAGTAACTTGCGCATGCAGGCAGTGAGAGCGACTTTGCGCGCCTTACCGGCGGCGCACAGGCGCTGGTAGTAGGGGCGGATGACGGGGTTGAAGCGCACCGCGGAACAGGTCGCCATGTACAACACGCTGCGGACATCGGCACGACCTCCCCAGATGTGGCGCTCGCCACGCTGCTTACCGCTATCGCAGTTGAAGGGGGCGACCCCGACCAGGGCGGCGATTTCCCGCCCGCGCAGGCGGCCGAGCTCGGGTAAGCGCGCCATGAGCATGATGCGCAGGATGGGGCCGACGCCTTTGACGCCCTTGAACAGTTTCTCCTGCTCACGCCACAACGGCGTGGCACGCAGCCGATCGTTGAGCTGCCGATCAAGTTCCTTGATGCGCCGGACCAACCAGGTGATGTGCGCCTTCAGTTCCGTGCGCAGCACCGCGGGTGCGCTGAGCAAGCGGTTACGCTCACTCACCAGCATGCTCGAGAGCTGGCGCCGGCGCGTAATCAGTGCCCCCAGCTCCTGGGTCTGCTCATCCTTCAGTGGCCGGATCTCAGGGCGGATCGCCAAGGCAAAGGCCACCAGCACCTCGGCATCCAGCCGATCGGTCTTGGCTAATCGTCCGGTAGCCTTGGCGAAGTCGCGCACCTGGCGCGGATTGACCACGATGACGGGCAGTGCGGCCAAGCCGAGCGCGGTCACTACAGGTGCTTCAAAACCTCCGGTGGCCTCGAGCACGATGCGGCTAGGTGCCAGCGCCGTGAGTTGTTGCACCAGCGCCTGCAACCCGGCCTCATCGGTGTTCACGTTCCAAAGCTCGCCGTGGGAGCTCGCCACATCCAGACGCTCTTTCGAGACATCGATTCCGACTACCATTTCATTGGACTCTGACATACGCCGCCCTTTCCCAGCCTTGCGCGATCCGGGCTTTAAACCCACGCAACTGTTCGGGATGTGAGTGGAGGAGGACAGACGTGACGAGCCAAGCTCTCCCGCGGTCTCTCGAACCAGGGATAAACGGTCTATCACGTCTGTCACCACCGTAGCAGAGTCACCCTTGTTGAACATACAAGGGGGCAAATCCTACGTGGCGGTGCGAAGGTGAAACGACTTCGGGCGCGTCAGGTGTTCGTAACCGACGACCGACAGGGTACAGCCACGCCCCGAATCCTTCACGCCCGTCC
>DATBVX010000070.1:0-2626 GCA_036515135.1 Steroidobacteraceae bacterium | reverse complement strand
TGTAGTCTTCCGTGAAGAGCTCGGTGACGGCAGGGAGTTCGTCGGCCCCAATCTTCACGCCGGACTTGTTGACCTCGTCCTTCCGCTCCGCTTGCCAGAACTGATAGACCCAACCGAGGCTGTCGTCGGCCCTAAAGACGTCGCCGGGCAGGCCCTTGAGCAACTCTTCGAGTTTGTGTCGTGTTTCCGGCGGTAGGCTAATCTCCAGAACGGGGTCGCCACTACGGAAGATCTGCGGCAACATGCGAACTGCGAATGAACTAGCGAGCTGCAACCAGTCGATTTTTCGCTCGCGGGCGAGTTCCTGGCATTCAGTGAAAGAGATAGCGACACCGGTTCCTGGCTCGATGAGCAGATCACATTCCGCCAGAAAGCGGGCGAAAAGCATGCGGTGCCAGTCCTCGTAGGCGCATTCAGCTGCCAGATGGTCAATGGTGAGGGTGTCGCGCTTCGGGCCTTCTCGGTCGCCGAGTTGACGAGCGTGAGCACGCAAACGAACCCGCAGCCGCTTCTGTTCGTCGGTCATGCCGGCCCCGGGCTTTTCCTGCTGGACGGCCAACGCCTCGATCGCCTTGCGCGTGCCCGCTTCGGCCACACGTCGAGCGCTGATTACAACGCGTTCGAGTTCCCGCCGAAGATCGCGTGAGAGCGTAGCCATCAGTGACTCCCGGTCAGTCCACGAAAATGGGCCCTTGCTTCACGGCGTCGGTGAGGGCCTTCTCCTGCCGCTTGAGCCATCCGTGCACTTCCTCATCGTTGCGGAGGGTTGCTCGCTCGACGCTTACTCGCCGAACTTTGGGTTCCAGATATTTCGCCGCCAACTCAAGTGCACACTGAACACGGCCAGCTACCGCATCGGCTTCTGCCCGCCGTGCTCCAAGCGGACGGCTATCGAGGCTCGAAACCAGCGCCTCATCGGTCGAGACGTCAGGCTTGCTCGGCGCAACCAGGCCGACCTCAGCCAGGATCTTGGTCCGCTCCGCCTGGGGAACCGAATTCCAGGTTTCGTTGGTCGTGAGGGTCTGCATGCCGGAGTTGTACGCCTTCTCGTGCACCGCCTGCCCCTCGTTCGCTGCCTGACGCAACTGCCCGGCGAGCGCGCTGCGGATGGGCGACACTGGGTCGGTTGGAGCCAGCAGCATCCGTTCGGTGCGGATGGTTTCAACCTGCTTCACCTGTTCCGCCGCCGCGGGTACTGTCGCCGCGTGCTTGGCCATGCGCTCGACGGTGTCCCAGATGGGTTTGCGCTGCTCGGCCAGTTCCTTGGCCTTCTTCCATTCCTCAATCAGCTTCTCAAGCTCAGTTGCTTTGTCCCGTATGCCGGCAAGCTGCTCGTTGCGAACCAGTTGCATCAAGTCATCAATGACAACCATTGACGGCTGTGCAGGAAGCGGCGGTGCGCCACCGGCCCCGCCGGCAAGCGTGGAGAGCCCGGTGAGGAACTCCGTCGCTTTGATCTGCTCCTCGCCTCCTTTGCACGGGATCTTTAGCGAACCGATGAGCTTCCGAATTATCAGCCGGTCTTGAACGGAGAGGGTTGTTTGCTCGACTCGGAACTCTGCCTTCGAGATCTTGTTTTGGTCGAGTTGCCCGAGCGGGACGGGCATCCCGTTGAGCGTGGCAGTGATGTGCTGGGACCGGTGTAGGGCGATGAGTGCGGCATCGATAGCATCCTGGGGCCAACCGTAAGGGCTCGCCCGGAGCGACTTGCGGATCTCGCTACCGGTCTTGCCGGCGCCAATGGTTGTGAGACCCTGCTGGGGCACCGGGTGCTGTTCTGTGGCGCCAGCATGGCCGACCGCCTGGAATGGTTGGTCTGCGCCCTCGCGAGCACGCTTGATCGCCGCCTCCCATGCCAGCCCGGATGCGTCCGCTTCCTTAAACCCTGGAAACAGTCGAATGAGTGACGCCTCCGCCGCCTCGCGGAGTCTTTCCTCGAGCGTGGCCTGGAGCAGTTCGTTGCCGCCGCCTTGAAATACCTTGGCGTTGGCGACGATCTGTTTCACCAGGTCATCCCGTTGTTTCACGGCGAGGTCCCGCCGGCTCTGCATGCTCAGGCGCGCTTCCTGACCCTCGGCGCTTGTCGGCGCGCCCTTCGCATCGAGAGTGTTTTGCGCAGCGTCGGCGTCGACAATGAGTTTGCGTAGGTCGTCCGCAGACTGACGGGGGATGAAGACGTAAATGATAGGGCCGCCGGTGCCGGCGCGTCGCGCTGCCTCGACGACCTCTTTTTCAGCGCATGACCATGCATCGCGTATCCAGATAGGGATGCCGTCGCCGCTGACCTGAGGCGGATTCTGGTCACGGAAGATTAATAGAGTGCGGGGCTCCTTCGCGGCACCCTGCACGATCTTCAGTCCGCGAACAATCCGATCAGCTTCAGCATAGAGAAGGGCATCGCGGCGCAGCTGGATGGAGGTGTCATCATTCGACAGTTTCGTCTGCGAATTGCGAAACTCGCGGTCCCACTCGCTCCCCTCTTTGGTCTGGAGGCGGTATTCGTCACCGACCCGCATGAGAACTCCCTGCGACACGAGCTTCGCGAGAGTTCTCTCGACATCGGCTCGCAGTCTCGCGTTGTCGCCTCGGAGGTCGTCAATCATCAGGTCGCTGATGTGCTCCTTGG
>DATBVX010000069.1:0-18753 GCA_036515135.1 Steroidobacteraceae bacterium | reverse complement strand
TTCGTTCGCGCTCGGCCTGACGCTCTCCGTACGCGCCGGCTTGTTCGGTCTGCCGCTCGCGCTACTCCTTCTGTCGTGGTTCCTCAAGTACGCCTACGTCGTGCTCGATGCCGCGATGCGCGGTCTTGACGAGCCGCCAGTGCTATCGCTCGAGATGGTGAACCCGGCGAACGAGCAGCGCCCGCTCGGTCAATTGTTGATCATTGGCGTCTTCCATGGGGCGACCGCAGCGGCGGAACCCTACCTCGGCGTCACGACCGTTGCCGTGCTACGCCTGGTTGCGCTCGCGCTGTTGCCGGCCTGCATCGCGGTACTTGGCAGCACGGGCAGTATTCTGCAGTCCATCAATCCCGTCGTTCTGCTGGCGATGATCCGGCGCCTCGGGGGTTTGTACCTGATCGTTGTCGCTGCGATCGCTGCGCCCGCCGCGCTCACCTGGGCGATCGTCGGCGGAGCATTCGGCGAGTTCGCGCTCGGGCTGCCGCTGACATTGGCGCTCATCATGTACACCTGCCTGTCGGCCTTCAGCGTCATCGGAGGTGTGCTCTACGAAAAGCGGCACGAGCTGGGTCTCGACGCATGGAAATCACCGGAGCGGGATCGCGCCCGGCAGAATCGCGATACAGCCAGGCAGCACGAGCAGTTGATCGATGAACTCTACGGCCATTGGCGGGGCGGCGCGCGCGCCGAAGCACTCCAGGCTGCGCAGAAGTGGCTGGACTCACGCCGGCATGCACCCGATGAATGCGACTGGTTATGCGAGCGATTGCTGACGTGGCCCGATCGCAGGCTTGCGCACCGCCTGGCACAGGACCACATCGAGCGATTGCTGGAAGCGAAGCGCACAGCGCAGGCGTTGAAGGTGGCCCGACGTCATCTGCAAAGCGACGCCGACTTTCGACCCGCGCGTGCCGCCGAGTTGGTCCGGTTGGTGACAGCCGCGCGTGACGCGGGCGATCGCGTGCTGGCCCGGCGTCTGCTCACGGATTTCGATCGCCACTATCCGCACGATCCCGCGGCACCCGTCGCGCAACAACTGCATAATGAGCTGAGTCGCGCGAAGGCGTCGCGCGACCCTTCAGGGTGAGGGTTCCGGCGCCGCCGTCCCGGCGGCACTCCGCATTTTTTCGATGATGCGCGACCAGTACTGTGGCGAGCGTGTATTGCGCGCGACCAGCGCGTATACCGCCGGCACCACCACGAGCGTCAGCACCAGCGAGATGATCACACCCCACATCACCACCACTCCGATCGGCTGCCGGCTCTCGGCGCCGGCGCCGCTGGCGATCAGCAGTGGAATCGCGCCGAAGGCGCTGCACAGGCTCGTCATCAGCACGGGTCGCAACCGCGTGAGCGAGGCCCGCACCACCGCCTCGACAAATTCGACCCCGCGATCGCGCAGCTGGTTGGCAAATTCCACGATCAGGACGCCGTTCTTGGCAGCGAGCCCGACCAACATCACGATGGCGATCTGGCTGAAGATGTTGATCGACATGCCAAAGAGCCACAGTCCCGTAATCGCCCCGACGATCGCCAGTGGCACCGTCGTCATGATGATGAAAGGCAGCGTGAAGCTCTCGAACTGCGCGGCCAGCACCAGGAACACGACCAGCATCGCGCCGAGAAAGGTCCAGTAGAGTGCCTGGCTCGACTTGAGGTATTCGCGCGCTTCGCCATCGAAGGTGATCTTGGCACTGGCCGGCAGCTCCTCTTTCGCCACGGTGCGGAAGAACTCGATTGCCTCGCCCATCGAGTAGTCCGGCGTCAGGCCTGCCTTGATCGTGATGGCGCGCAAGCGATCGAAACGATTGAGCTGGCTGGCCACGGCCGACTCCTGCAGCGTGACGACGCTGCTCAGGGGAATCAGCTCGCCGCTGCGCTCGGAGCGGACATAGAGGTTGTCGAGATCGTTGGGGGACGCGCGGTCCTGACCACGGCCCTGCAGGATGACGTAGTACTCGCGCCCTTCCTTGACGAACGTGGTGACGATGCGCGATGCGAGCATGGTTTCGAGCGTACGGCCGACGGCGTCGAGCGACACGCCGAGGTCGGCGGCGCGGTTGCGGTCCACCGAGACCTTCATCTGCGGCTTGCGCTCCTTGTAGTCGGTGTCGAGATTGAGGAGACCCGGATTCTGCTCGGCACGCGCCAGCACCAGGTCGCTCCAGTCCCGCAACTGATGGTAATCAGGTCCCTGTAACACCACCTGGACGGGTTCAGAAGCACCCCAGTTGAAGGCGGTTGGAATGAACACGCCCGCGCGCACACCCGGCAGCTGCGACACCTTGGCCTGGATCGATGCGGCGATTTCCTTCGACGAGCGCCGGCGCTCGCCCCAATCCTTCAATACGACGAAACCGATGGCGCGATTCACTTCCCCCACACCGGTGAAGCCGCCGGGAGCGATGCGGATGTTGATGCGTTGAATGTCGCCGCGCGCGGCCTCCTCCGCCATGATGTCCTCGAGCTGGCGCGTATAGCGCTCCATGTATTCCAGGGTCGCGCCTTCGGGACCCGTGAGCATGATGCGGACGATGCCGCGATCTTCCGCCGGTACGCTTTCCTGGGGCAGGCTCGTATACAGGAGTGCGGCAAGCGCGAAGACACCCGCCGCGCCAATGATCACCTGCCACGGTCGCGCGATCGAGCGGCGCAGCAGCTTCTCGTACCGCAGCGTGAGGCGGCCGAACAGATCGTCGACGAGCTGGCCGGCGCGGCTGCGGCTCGCTCCGCCCGCGAAGAGCTGCGACGTCATCATCGGTGTGAGGGTGAGCGCCACCAGGCATGAGAACAGGATCGAGGCCGCAAGCGTGAAGCCAAACTCGCTGAACAGGCGTCCGATGCGCCCGGTCTGAAATGAAATCGGCACGAACACGGCGGATAGCACCAGCGTGGTCGCAATCACCGCGAAGCCGATTTCGCGACTGCCGCTGATGGCGGCGAGCAGGCTCTGCTCGCCATTCTCGATGCGCCTGTAAATATTCTCGAGCACCACGATCGCATCGTCCACGACCAGTCCGATCGCCAGCACCATGCCGAGCAGCGTGAGCACGTTGATCGTGAATCCCATCGCGTACATCGCCGCGCAGGCCGCGATGATCGAGATCGGGATGGTGACAGCCGGGATGACCGTGGCGCGCCAGTTGCCCAGAAAGGCGTAGATCACGAGCAGCACGAGGACCAGCGAAATGCCCAGCGCGAACAGCACCTCACGCATCGAGGATTCGATGAAAACGGCTCGATCGACGTTGATCGCCAGTTGTGTGCCCTGGGGCAGATCGCGGTTGAGCACCTCGACCTCGGCACGCACGGCCCGCGCCACTTCCAGAGTATTGGCCTTCGATTGCGCTTCGATCCCGATGCTGATGCCCGGAATGCCATTGGTGCGTGCGGCGCTGCGCTCGCTCTCGGCCGCGAGCCCGACATCGGCGACTTCGCCGAGACGGACGAGATAGCCATCGGCTCCCCGACCGATGACGAGCTCGCGGAAGTCCTTCTCGTTATCGAGACCGGTGGCGGTGTTGAGCGTGAATTCGCGATTGCGCGACTCGAGCCGCCCGGCCGGTATCTGCACGTTCTCGCGGCGCAGCGCGCCCTCGATCTCGCTGACGGTAAGCCCGCGGGCGGCAAGTGCCTGGCGGTCGATCCAGACACGCATCGCGTAACGGCGCGAGCCAGCGAGGTTCACGCGCGCTACGCCGGGCAATGCGGCAAACCGATCGACGATGTTGCGCTCGGCGAAATCGGTGAGCTCGAGCACGCTCATGCTGTTGCTCGCGAGGTTGAGGTAGATGATGGGATCGGCGCTGGAATCGGACTTGGCGATCTCGGGCGGCTCGGCCTCGATGGGCAGGTCGTCGATCACGCGCCCGACGCGATCGCGGATATCGTTGGCGGCTTCGTCCACGTCGCGATCAAGATCGAACTCGACGCTGATGCGCGAGCGCTCGTCGGCACTGGACGAGCGCAGCTTGTCGATCAACTCGACGCCAGCGATGCGGTCCTCGATCGGCTGGGTGATCTTGGTTTCAACGATCTCCGCAGAAGCGCCCCGGTATTTCGTATCGATCGAGACGACCGGTGGATTGATGTCCGGAAACTCGCGCACCGTCTGCCACAACCGCCCGAGCGCGACGAACCCGAGCACCAGCAGCATCAGGCTGATGACGATGGCAAACACGGGACGGCGGACGGAGAACTCGGAGATTTTCATTAAGACCCTCACCTCCGCCCTCTCCCGCGTAATCGCGGGAGAGGGAGCAGGAGGAGCATAGACTCGGTTACTGACCCTCAGGTTGCAAGGATTTGGCCCTTTGCCGAGGGGACTCCTACAATAGCCGTCGTTCCCCGCAATAAATCTTCGCAGAGAACTTTAAGGAGCACGTATGGGATGGGTCGATTTTTCCTCGGCCGCGCTGCGCTTTGCGCTTTCCGGCCTGCTGGTCTTGAGCATCGCCGCCTGTCAGAAGAAGCCTGAAGCCCCCGCGCCGGAAGAGACCCTGAAGGCGGAGCTCGGCGCTCTCGAAGGCCAGGTGGACATCGTCGCGTGGCCGGGCTACATCGAGCGCGGCGATACCGACAAGAATTACGACTGGGTGACGCAATTCGAGACCGATACCGGCTGCAAGGTCAACGTCAAGACCGCCGGCACGTCGGACGAAATGGTCTCCCTCATGACCCAGGGCGGCTACGACCTCGTGACGGCCTCCGGCGATGCCTCGATCCGCCTGATCCGTGGCAACACCGTGCAGCCGATCAACATCGCCCTGGTCCCAAGCTACGGAACCGTCGACACGCGCTTGCAGGAAGCGCCATGGCACTACGTGGACGGCAAGCATTTCGGCACGCCGTACCAGTGGGGTCCGAACGTGCTGATGTACAACGCAAAGGTATTCACGACGGCGCCGACTTCATGGGGCGTGGTTCTGGAGCCCGGCGATCTGCCCGATGGCAAACCCAACAAGGGCCGGGTCCAGGCGTACGACGGCCCGATCTACATCGCCGATGCCGCGGTCTACCTGATGGCGAAGAAGCCCGAGCTCGGCATCAAGAATCCGTACGAACTGAACGAGGCGCAGTACGCGGCGGCTCTCGATCTGCTGCGCGCCCAGCATCCGCTGGTGCATCGCTACTGGCATGACGCCAACGTCCAGGTCCAGGACTTCACCAACGAAGGCGTCGTTGCTTCGAGTTCGTGGCCTTACCAGGTGAATACACTCAAGGCCGCCAGCCAGCCCGTGGACAGCGTGGTGCCCGCAGAGGGCGCGACGGGATGGGCGGACACCACCATGCTGCACGCGCAGGCGGCCCATCCGAACTGCGCTTACAAGTGGATGGAGTGGTCGCTCAATCCGAAGTTGCAGGGCGATCTGGCGTCGTGGTTCGGATCAGTCCCGGCGGTACCCGCGGCGTGCGAAAGCAACGCGCTGCTCGGGCCCGAGGGTTGCAAGACCAACGGCTTCGATAATTTCGACAAGATCTGGTTCTGGCGCACACCGGAAGCCGCCTGCGCCTCGGGCGCGTGCGTTCCCTACAGCCGCTGGTCGACGGACTACGTGGCATTGATGGGCGGAAGATAACAAGTCACGAACCCTCACCCTGCCCTCTCCCGCGAGCGGGAGAGCGTACCGCTTCGACCCCTCTCCCGATTTACGAGAGACGGTTGGGGTGAAGGCCATCTCCTCCCTCTCCCGTTCTACGGGAGAGGGTTGGGGTGAGGGTCTCCACTGCATGCCCTCCGCGATTGAATTCCAGCACGTTTCGCGCCAGTTCGGCACGCTGCGTGCCGTCGACGACGTTAATCTGTCCGTCGAAGCGGGCGAGTTCTTCGCGCTGCTCGGACCCTCGGGTTCCGGCAAGACCACTTGCCTCAGGCTGATCGCGGGTTTCGAGCAGCCGAGCTCAGGCAAGGTCCTGCTCAATGGCGCCGACGTCACCGGCGTTCCGCCGTACGACCGCAACGTCAACACCGTATTCCAGGATTACGCGCTCTTTCCGCACATGAACGTCGCGGAGAACGTGGCCTACGGGTTGCGGGTGCGGGGCGCGCCGGTCGAAGAGCAACGCCAGCGCGCGGCGGAGATGCTGGCGCTGGTCCAGCTCGAGAGTTTCGGCGACCGAGCGCCGACGCAGCTCTCGGGCGGACAGAAACAGCGCGTTGCCCTCGCCCGCGCGCTCATCAATCGCCCCGCGGTCCTGTTGCTCGACGAGCCCTTGGGCGCGCTCGATCTGAAATTGCGCGAGGCGATGCAGATCGAGCTCAAGAATCTCCAACGGAAGCTGAAGATTACATTTGTCTACGTGACCCACGACCAGGGCGAGGCGCTCAGCATGGCGGACCGCGTGGCCGTGTTCGACCGCGGCCGCATCGAGCAGCTCGATACGCCGCGTGGTCTCTACATGCGCCCGCGCACGGCGTTCGTGGCGCGTTTCGTCGGTGGCGCCAATGTCATCGAGGATGAATTGGCCCGACGCCTCACCGGCTTCGCGCGTCCATTCGCCATCCGCCCCGAGATGATGTCGTTCTATTCAACCACCAGCACGGTAACTGACGGCGTGATCAGCTGCGCTGCCACTGTGATCGATGTGCAGTATCACGGCGCGACGAGCCGCTGGCAGGTGCGCACCGAGGACGGCAGCGTGCTCGCGGTGGTGAGACCGGAACCCGGAGTCCGGGGTGACTCGTACGCAGTCGGCAACAAGGTCCGCATCGTGTGGCCGCGAGACCAGATGGTGATGCTCGAGAGGCAGTGATGAAGGAGAGGCCCAATCGTTTCCGCCCCCTCTCCCGTTCTACGGGAGAGTATCGTCCTCAGACTCTCTCCCGCGAAGACGCGGGAGAGGGTGGGGGTGAGGGCAATGGCTAGCGCGGCAGCAGCAATTGAGCCGGGCGCTCGTGCGTTGGGCCGCGGACTTTCGACATTTTTCTACCGCCGATCAACATTTTATCTCCTTCTTCTTCTGTTGCCCCCACTGCTGTGGCTCGGCATGGTCTATCTCGGGTCGCTCTTCGCGCTGCTGCTCCAGAGCTTCTATGCCATCGACGAGTTCACGGCGACGGTCGTCCCGAAGCTCACGCTCGAAACGTATCGCCAGCTCATCACGCATCCGGCCAACGTCGACATCATCCTGCGGACGCTGGCGATGGCGATTGCGGTAACGCTGGCCTGCGCGGTCATCGCCTTTCCGATCGCGAACTACATGGCACGTTACGCCAGCCCGCGGATGAAGGCCTTCTTTTATGTGGGCGTGATGCTGCCGATGTGGACCAGCTATCTGGTGAAGGTCTACGCGTGGCGTCTCATCCTGGCCAAGCAAGGCATCCTCAACTGGGGGCTGACAGCGGTCGGGCTTGATGGCGTGCTTGAGACGGCGCTGACAACGCCCGTGATCGGCGGCCCATCGCTGGCTTCTTCCTATCTCGGCATGTTCATCGTGTTCGTCTACATGTGGTTGCCGTTCATGATCCTGCCGCTCGCCGCCGCACTCGAGCGCGTGCCGCAATCACTCATACAGGCGTCTGCGGATCTGGGCGCGCGTCCACGGCAGACCTTCTGGGGCGTCGTGTTGCCGCTCGCATTGCCGGGACTCGCGGCCGGCTCCGTGTTCACCTTCTCACTGACGCTCGGAGACTACATCATCCCGAGTGTCGTGGGCGCGCCTGGCTACTTCATCGGCATGATGGTGTATCAACAGCAGGGCACAGCCGGGAATATCCCGCTGGCCGCGGCGTTCTCCGTCGTCCCGATCGTACTGATCGCGATCTATCTGATGCTCGCCAAGCGCATGGGAGCGTTCGATGCGCTATAGAGATTGGAACGGTGCCTCGACGGGTCAGAAGCTCGCGGCGTTTGCCGGCCTCGCATTCATGCACTTCCCCGTGCTGGTCATCATCCTCTACGCGTTCACCACCGAGGACCGGACGTATGAGTTCCCGCCACCCGGACTCACGCTGCATTGGTTCGAAGTGGCGTTCGCGCGCGAGGATATCTGGGCGGCGCTCAAGCTCTCGCTCACGGTTGCCGCGGCCGCGACCGCGCTGGCACTGTTCCTGGGGACGCTCGCCGCCTTTGCCCTGGTGCGCTCGCGCTTCTTCGGCAAGGACGCGCTGACCCTGCTGTTCATCCTGCCGATCGCCCTGCCGGGCATCATCACCGGCATCGCGCTGCTGTCGGCGATCAAGCTTGCGAACCTGGCGCCCGGCTTCTGGACCATCGTCGCCGGCCACGCCACGTTCTGCATCGTCATCGTCTACAACAACGTGATCGCGCGCTTGCGGCGTCTGCCGAAGACCTGGGTGGAAGCCTCGATGGATCTTGGAGCGGATGGCGTACAGACGTTTCGCCATGTCGTGCTGCCGCAGATCGCCACCGCCCTGCTCGCGGGTGGAATGCTGGCGTTTGCGCTTTCATTCGATGAAATCATCGTGACCCTGTTCACCGCGGGCCATGAAAAGACGCTGCCGATCTGGTTTTTCAACGAGCTCTTCCGCCCACGTGAACGGCCGATCACCAACGTGGTCGCCGTCGTCGTCATCGCCGTGACGCTCGTGCCGATCCTGTTGGCGTACTATCTGACCCGCCCGAAGGAGTAAATCTCTTATGCATACCAAGCTCCTGATCAAAGGCAGATTCGTCACCGGCAAAGGCGACGTCGAGGACATTCTCGATCCTGCCACCGGCAAGTCCATCGTTGAAGTCGCGGAGGCCTCGGAGGAACAGGTGAACGCCGCCGTCGAAGCTGCCGCAGCCGCATTCGACGGCTGGTCGCAGACGGCGCCGAAGGATCGCGCGACCCTGTTACTCAAACTGGCGGATCGCATCGAGGCCGAGACCGACGATTTCGCCGAGCTCGAATCGTTGAATTGTGGCAAGCCGCTGGCGGCAGTGAAGGGCGACGAGATTCCCGCGATCGCCGACGTGTTGCGTTTCTTCGCGGGCGCCGCACGCACGATGACGGGCGCACTCGCCGGCGAATACATCACGGGATTCACCAGCATGATCCGCCGCGATCCGGTCGGCGTCGTTGCGTCAATCGCGCCGTGGAACTATCCACTGATGATGGCCGCGTGGAAACTTTCGCCCGCCATCGCCGCCGGCAATACCGTCGTGCTCAAGCCCTCCGAGCAGACGCCGCTCACCACACTCAAGCTCGCTGCGATCATCGCGGAGCTCTTTCCGCCAGGCGTCATCAACGTCATTACCGGACGCGGCAAGACGGTTGGCGCGCCGCTCGTTTCCCATCCCCTGGTGCGCATGGTTTCGCTCACGGGAGACGTCTCGACGGGAGAAAAGATCCTGCAATCCGTTGCAAAGGGCGTGAAGCGGACTCATCTCGAGTTGGGCGGCAAGGCGCCAGTGATCGTGTTCGATGACGCCGACCTCAAGTCGGTGGTCTCGGGCGTGCGCACGTTCGGTTTCTACAACGCGGGCCAGGACTGCACTGCTGCGTGCCGCCTTTACGCCGGCGCCAAGATCTTCGATCGACTGGTGGCCGACCTCACCAGCGCCGTGGAATCGATCAAGGTTGGAACACAGCAGGAGGAAGGAGTGGAGATGGGCCCGCTCATCAGCGCACGGCAGCGCTCACGCGTCGCCGGATTCGTCGGCCGAGCATCGAATCTCCGGCACGTCGACATCACCACGGGCGGCAAGCAGCGCAGTGGCGGCGGCTTCTTCTACGAACCCACCATCGTCGCGGGCGCCAAGCAGAGCGACGAGATCGTGCAACGTGAAGTGTTCGGCCCCGTCGTTTCGGTGACGCGCTTCAAGGATGCGGAGCAGGCGATCGCCTGGGCAAACGACTCCGAATATGGCCTCGCCTCCTCGGTCTGGACCAAGGACGTCGGCAAGGCCATGCGGGTGGCCGCGCGCCTGCAGTACGGCTGCACCTGGGTCAACACGCATTTCGTGCTCGTCAGCGAAATGCCGCACGGCGGCCTCAAGCGTTCCGGCTATGGCAAGGACCTCTCCATCTACGCGCTCGAGGACTACACCGTTCCGAGGCACGTGATGGTGAAGCTCTAGGCGGCAAGCTCGAGCGTGACATGGCGAAAAAGCTTGCCGTACTCGTCATTCATGGAATGGGGACGCGGACGCCCGGCTTCGCCGATGCGCTGGTTGCAGAACTGCAGAGTCGACTCGCGGCTCACGGCAAGAACGCAACCGACGTCGCGTTCGGAAGCGTATTCTGGGCGGACATCACCGAGGCGGCCCAGCAACTCTATCTGGACCGCGCACGCAAGGATTACGAGCTCGATTTCATGAGCGTGCGGCGATTCGTCGTTGGCGCGCTGGGTGATGCGGCCGCATATCAGCGGATCGAGGATCCGAACAACAGCGTCTACACCGCGATCCACGAGCGCATTCAGGCAGTCATCCACGATCTCTTCGTGACCCAGCTGGGTGAGACCAGCGTGCCGCTGGTGGTGATGGCGCACTCGCTGGGTGGGCACATCATGTCGAACTACATCTGGGACATTCAAAAAGGAAACGTTCCCAGGCAGGGGCTCTCCGGCTTCGAGAAGTTCTGGAGCCATGCCGGGATGATCACGTTCGGCTGCAACATTCCGCTCTTCACATTTGCGTACAAGAAGATCGAACCGATCGAGTTCCCGTCGCCGCGTCTTCCAGGCAACGTGAAGTCCCTTGCGCGCTGGTACAACTTCTACGACCCCGACGATGTCCTGGGGTATCCGCTCAAGCCCGTGAGTCCGAGCTACGCCCGGATCGTCGATGCCGATTCCGCAATCAACGTTGGTGGATTGCTGACCAGCTGGAATCCTGCCTCGCACACGCAATACTGGACGGACGACAGCTTCACGAAACCGGTGGCGAAGTTTCTGGCGACGCTGCTGTAAGCCTCAACGCTTCGAGCTGCCGCAGGTGTTGACCACGATCTTTTGTAGCTCGCCGCGCAGCGCCGAGCCGAAGAATGCATCAAGTGTGAAGTTGATCGCCTCGCGCGCGGCGTCCTTGGCGAGCTTGTCGAGGTTGTTCTGCACGCTGTAGATGTTGAGATCGCCGATACTGACGCTCAGGCTATTCGGATCGTTGCTCCAGATGAGCTTGCAGGCACCGTTGCCATCGAAGGACAGCATTGGCCGCGCCTTGTAGACGGCCTTGACATCGGTCATCTGAAATCCGAAGCCAGCGCCGACCCAGGCGCAAGGACCGAGCTGGAACTTGAACGACAGGCCGTCGGCACGGATCTTCGCGATGTTCTGCGTCACCGTGAGGCCTTGCGGCGTCAATGTGTACTGCGGCGGGTCGACCCCGAACTGAAAGCCGCTCGTGGCCTTGAAGCGCACGCATGACGTGCGCACTTTCTTGCCGGTCACCGGCTCGCGCACGTACTGGTCGTTCTCGTATTCCTTGTCGAGAAACGTGAACTTCACGTCGAGCTTCAGCTGGCTGATCGCCTGCTGCATCATCCCCGGCCCTTTGGCGTAAGCGGAGAGCGGGATGGTCGGCAGGACCTGTTGCGCGGCGTCAACCACCGCGAATGCCGGCACGCACATTGCCGAGAGACACAGGATCAGTAAGCGCTGGCAGATGCGGCGTACAGAGACATAGTGTATTGCGTTCATCATCCGATCCTCGCTTTGGGAACCTGTTTGGTCGGTTGCGGCAGCGGAACGAACATTTGTGCGACCACCTGCGCGTTATTGCCCTCATTCGACTCGCCCACCTCGCTCTTGGTATCGACGGCCAGTGAAAT
The DNA here is from genome assembly GCA_036515135.1 of Steroidobacteraceae bacterium. Lineage (GTDB taxonomy): Bacteria > Pseudomonadota > Gammaproteobacteria > Steroidobacterales > Steroidobacteraceae > DATBVX01. The sequence continues at coordinate 7,035 of DATBVX010000069.1, read as the reverse complement.
GAACTGCGGTGGCGCGGGCATTGGGCCGCACGGCAGCATTTCGACCGAGTACCCAACGGCGGTGTGATCTCCTGATGCGAGGCCAGCGACTCGCGCCGTATGCACGACCTGCGGGCCGAAGCGCACTTCGACGGTGAACGCGCCTGCCGCCAGCGTGCCGGCGTTCTTGACGCCGATACCGAACTGACTCATCGGGCAAGCACCGCACGGCCCGCTGCACGGTGGCGACATCGGCCACTTGACCGGTTGGAGATCCGTGAACTGGATCTTTTGCGTCGCGGCCGGGGTCGGCTGCGCCGCGCTGCCTGACAGCGATACCAGCAGGACAGTCGCTGTGGTCGACAGCAGAGTCATCGCAGGCGTTGTGCGAATACGCATTTCTCATCTCCCGTGTCGAAATCTCAGCCGCCCGGTCTGCGGACTGTTTGAAACGATTCGACGCTCGTCTTCATCGAGTCGAGCGTGCTGTGCAGGTTCTGCAGCGCTGTGGACGCAGAGCCGAGGTCCGGCGACTGCCGCAAGCTGGTGAACGCCTCCTTGAGCCCGTTGCCCTGCCCCGTGAGATCACCGAGCAATTGCAGGCCGAACATCACGAGATTCAGGTTGCGGTGCTTGCTGCCCATCGCCGGCACACCGGTGGCGACCGTGTCGACGGTCGATTGCAGCTGCGCGAGTTGTTGATCGACGCCGGCATTCGACCAATCGCCAGCGCTCGCATCGCCGCCCGCGCCACCGGCCGCTTCGACAACGGCGTCGATCTTGTCGAGGCGCGTGTCGAGCTGCTGAATCTGCGTCAGTACTGCGTTATCGAGCGCGGGCATCGCCGGTGCCGCAACCACCTTCGCAGCCACCGGCGTTGCATCCGGCACCACGCTGTAGCGATAGATCATCCCGTGATCACCCACGACATAGGCGCGGTCGCGGCGCGGCAGGCTGAATGCGTTCGGCATCGCGGGGAACGTGAGCTGGCGCGAGACCCAGCGTTTGCCACCATCGGTCGTGTAGCTGAGGTTGTTGTAGCGCATGGCCCAGCCGACGCCGGGATCCGCAAAGACGATGCGCCGGCCAATCGACGTGGCTGGCATGCCGGTCCATGTCACGCCGCCGTCCGTAGTACGAAATGCTGACTTCGCGTCTTTGGTCGACAGGTAGCCGACGTTTTCGTCGATGAAGAAAAGTCCGCTCTCCGAGCCATTCTCGTTCTCGAGCAGCTGCACGACCGACCAGCTTGCGCCGCCATCCGTGGATTTCATGACTGCAGCGGCGCTGACGTCGCCGAATGTCTCACCGAATGCATAGACGACCGCTGGCGACGCAAAGCGGACCTTCCACAAGTTGCACCGAATCTGGCGGACCAGGCCACCGACCTCGGCGCGGGCCGCGCACCGTCCCACTTCGGTCCAGGTCTTGCCGGCATCCTGAGTGCGGAAGATCTGCTCGTCGTTGACGAAGACGCCTTCGGCTTCGCTGGCGAACGCAAAATCCTCGTAGTGCTCGGGAAGCGTTCCGATGCGCGTCCACAGGTCGCCGTCGGTCGTGCGCAAGAGATTCGTCTCCGAGCTGGTGGTCTGCGCCGCCCATCCGATCGTCGGCGTCACGAACCAGAGCTGCTTGATCGCGCGTTCCTGCGACTCAGGATCCCCGCCGAGCAGCGCTGTCCACGAGGCACCGGCGTCGGCGGTCTTGAGGATCGTCCCGGCAGCGCCACTCACGTAGCCGATTTCCGGCGTCACGAAGAAGACGTCGAGAAGCGCGATGTCCTCGCCGTAGTTCACCGGCTCCCAGATGCCCTTCAGCTTGGATGCGGCCGCGCCTGGCGGCGGGGTCTGTGCGAGTGCAGCCAGGCTGGCGACGAATGTGAGCATCGCGGCGACCAGCACCCGTGCAGTCCCGGCGCGGGCGGCCAAGGCAATCCTGTTCATGTCGTGGACTCCTGCGTCACGGACCAATGGGGGAACCCGGCGCGATGTAGATCAATCTGGAGTTGTTGTTCTTGTCTGCCTCGCTCGCCTCGGTCTGCACGACCAGGTTGTAGTTTGGCTGGGGAGCGGAGCTGACTGTCGTCTGCCCATCCTGATTGCAACGCACGATGGTCTTCGTGAACCAGCCGGGTGCCTTTCCGCCCCCGGCGGCGACGTCGGTGACGCTCCATTCCCGCTGGACGCTGCCCGAAGGGTGCGCAAGCAACTTGATCTTCACGAGCCCTGAGAGCGGGCGACTGCTGATGTTGTTGGTACCGAGCGAAATGTTGATGACCAACGGCGGACATTCGCTCTCACAGGTCTCGCCCTGCGATTCATTCCACGAACAGGACGAGATGACGGTGCCGGCACTCGCCACGAGATCCGGAAGGAGCAGCTGTGGATTCAACGCGACGATGGATGCGTTGGGACTGGGGACTGAATAGTTGGTCGAGACGGTCTTCGTTCCCGCACCCGGCGCTGGCAGCGGATTGCTCCCCGTGATCGGCGGAACGGTGGAGGTCTGAATGATGCTGCAGCACGGTCGCGTGTTCGCGGCGAGTGTCACCGTCCTCGCCGTGAAGTCGGCGAACACCGTTTGGCCGACCTTCAGACTTCGCAGTAGCGCTGGATCGGTGACCTTGAATTGGAACGTGCGCTGGCTCGCGGTGTCGCGTGCCGTAATTACCCCGGTGCGCGCATCGATGGCGGTGATGCCACAGGGAGTGGCTGCATTTGCAGGTGGGATTCCTTCGACCCAAACCGTTTGCGCGAGAATGATCGCGACCGCAAGAAGCAATGCCCGCCGCATGTGTGTCTCCCGACCGGGTCTCTTGCCCGGATACTCACCGCGTCACCCCTTTGACAAGCGGCGGCGGATTTCTTGCGCGGGAGACTCGCTGACGGCTGGAATCAGGGTTCGAAGCGGTAGACGGTTCCGTCCCAGACGACGACCACGCGGTCGCCGAGCTCGGTGAATGGCGTCAGTTCGGGAATGCGGGCCAGCAGCGCAGATCGTTCATCCGCGCCGCGGATAACCACGGTTGGAACGCCGAGGGACGGATCGAAAGCCGCATCGACCCACTCGCCCGAGGTCATGCGAAATGTCTTGCCGGCGACGATTCGACCGCCGCTGCGTTTGGTCAGCAATTCTTCTTCTGATACGCCCGCGGCGGGCGATTCACCTTCGGTCGAAACATCCGGCGAGGTCGCAAGCTGGAACCACGCAAACGTACCCACCAGCACCGAAGCGGCAATGGGCAACCAGACGCGGGCGTTGGACCATTGAATGCCCGGCGCAGCAGGACGCTTCGCTGCCCGCGGCAAACTGCCGTCCGCAATGGCTCGACCCAGATGGGCCAGCGTGCGCCGGCATTCGACGCACTCCGCGACATGGGTGATGACGCGCTGCCGATCCGGTTCGTCGAGCCGGCCCTCGGCAAAGGCCGCGAGCAGGTCGAGATCGTGAGGCTGGTCCGGCATCATCTGGTTAGACAACTTCATACCGCCCTCCTGTCGGTACCGACTCACCCCCGAGCAACTTGCGGAGGTCGAGCTCGATGCGTCCAAGATCGAGCCCGTCGCGCAAAGCCTCGGCCGACGCCCCCGTCTGGCGACGTGACAGGGTCTCGATCGCAGCCCGCAATTCCTCGCGCGTGCGTTTGAGACGACGGCTGACTGCGGCGCTCGATGCGTGCAGCGTGACGCTCAACTGGTCGAGCGTCAGTCCCTGTTCGTAGTAGAGCTGCAACAGCAGCCTGCTTTCCGGCGGCAATCCGCGCGCCGCCTCGGTGAACATTTCGCGCAGCAGGATTGCGGCCTGCTCATTCGCGGGTTCGATGCACTCCAGCTGCGTTGCATCCACGCCGTGGGTGCGAGCCGGTTCGCTGTCGAGCGGCACCAGCCGGCTCATCGCCTTGCGCGAGTTCAGGGCGGCATGCGCGACCACGGTGCCGAGCCAGGTGCGCAGCAGGCTTCGACCCTCGTACTGCCGCAGCCTCCCTCGCTCCCAGAGATCGGCGATCACGTCGTCGGCAACGTCCCGCGCCGCCAGGGGAGGCAGAAAACGACGGGCGAACTCGCGCATGAAGTCGAAGTGCGTCGTCGCGAGCTCGTGCCAGGCGCGTTCCTCGCTGCGCGTGCAGGCCGTCGCGAGGTAGAGATCGTCGAGAGAGAGCCGGCCGATGTGATCGCGCAGAGATGGATTGGAGGCCCCGCCGTGCGCCCTGCCCAGCTCGCGAACACGGGCTGCAAATTCCTCGATGCTCACTTCAAAGCGAATCCGCACGTTACGCGCGATCAGGTCGAGCACTTCGTCCACTATGGCTCACCGACCAGCGTGAACGCAGCCCACAATGCCGGATGCGGGTACCGCTTGAGCGTCGCCAGTTGGGCGGCACGCAACGACTGTGCCTTGCCACGACCGGCAACCAGTTCCGCATAAAAACGATCCATCAGGTGCGCGGTGCTCAAGTCACTGACATCCCACTGGCTGACGAGCACCGACGGTGTGCCGGCAAAAATGAAGGCACGCGCCAGCCCGACGATGCCGTCCCCGGAGATCTTCCCGAGACCGGTCGAACATCCGCTCAATGCGACCAGGTCGGCCCGCAGATCGAGCCCAAAGATCTCCGGCACCTTGAGCCAGCCGTCGTCACCGTCGCCCGGCGTCAGAATCAATGCTGACTCCCACGGACGATCATCCCGTATCAGCCCGTGGACCGCGAAGTGAAGGATTGTCTGCCCGGGACTGAGGCGTTTCGCGTTGGCCTCGGTGGCGTGGTCGCCGGCGAGCGTCAACCGGCGATCAGCCGGGAAACGGCGGCCGAGTTGCTCCACCTCCGTGCGAGCTCCGGGAAGGGCTTCCAATGCCACGTCCTTCGGCGGCTGCGGATCCGCCAGCGCGAGCAGGTGCGGGCGACCAGCGGAAACGACCTGCTGCTGCTTGATCGCCGTGTAGCGCAGGACGCCCGCGGAAGGCACCGAGACGAGCGTGTGGCGCTGCAGGACGTAATCGCCAGCCTCATCGACCAGCGCCGCGAACGGAACGAGGAGCAGCGCATCGTGCGGAACGACATAGATGAGCTCGGCGGGGTCCCGAGAAAGCTGATCGGCCACCGGAGCCAGCGTCCAGCGATAAAGCTCGGCGAGTTGTGCCCGAATCGCACCCCGCTGCCGCAGCTCCTGAGCGGTGAGGTTGTTCAGCCGCGCATGCAAGGCCCGCACCTTTTCGCGCAGCACATCGCGTCCGATACTCACGACCTCGCTGGTGATCTCCCCTGTCGGCCGGATCACCCAGATCATCAGGCGCTGCTCCGTGACCAGGTATTCGATCAACGTGGCGTTGAGGCGCGCCGCAATCGCCGAGATTTCGCCAGCCGCCAGGGGCTCGACCGCGACGAGGCTTGCGAGCTCCGGCTGCTCGTTGCGTAATGCGCGCAGTTTTCCCGCAAGCTGCGCTTCGGATGCGGCGCGCGTCTGAGCAATGCGTGCATCCGCGATGTCGTCCGCCGATGCGCTCACCTCCTGAGCTCGGAGCCTCGCTTCGGTTTCGCGGATCGCCGCGAGGGATGCCGCCGCATCGGGCTTGAGCTCGAGCCGTTGCGCCGCCAGCAGATCGCTGAACGCACGACCGCGCGCGGCCTCCGCGATCTCGAGTGCTTCGGCCAGCTGTCCTCGCTCGCTCAGCGTCACGGCGAGCTGGTGATACACCGCCTGGCGAATGTCGAGATAGCCGATCTTGCCGCTGTCGGTGAGCACCCGCCCGCGTACGCTGTCGATGATCTCTATACTGGCGTACAAGTGACCCACTGCATCGGCGGTGTCGCCAGCGGCACGGGCTGCGCGAGCCAACACGATATGGGCCTGCCATTCAAGCTCAGGCGAGCGCGTCTGACGTGAAAGCTGCAGAGCCTGCTCCGCCAGCGGACGCGCTTCCGCCGGCTGACCTCGTGTCAGGCGAAGGTCGGCAATCGATGTCAGACACGCAGCCTCGTCGGCGAGAGCTCCAGCCGTGCGTGACATCTCGAGCGCCTGTTGTTGATAGCGCAAGCTCTCGTCGAGGTTGCCCAGGCGAGCGTACGCATTACCGACATGACGTAGTGCGACCGACTCGAGATGCTCAGTGCGAATCTCGCGGGTCAGCTCGAGCTCTCGTTGCGCGTACTCCAGCGCGCGCCGTGTGTCGCCCGCCGCCGTCCAGGCCTGCGCCAGTTGACCCAGCGCCACGGCGACGCTGCGCTTCTCACCCGCCTGCCCGCATAGTTGTACGCATTGCTCGTAGTGCTCGATGGCGCGCTCGTACTGACCCAGCGCGTAGTACGCATCGCCAATATTCGAATGCGATATTCCAACGAAGTACTTGTCGCCCGACCGCTGCCGTCCCTCGAGCGAAATAACGTGTGCCGACAGTGCATCTTCGTAGCGGCCCAGGTTCGTATACGTGATGCCGATTTCATTGAAGAGCGTGTAGTACTCGTCGTCCTTGACGCTTTCGAGCCCGACGCGCGCCTGCTCGTAGGCTGCAAGTGCCGCCTCGTATTCACCCATGAGGTCGCGAATTCCCCCGATGGTGGTCCAGCCGCGCGCGGCTTCACGCTTCTGCCCCAGCTCTGCGTAGATCGCAATGGACTCCGCGCTCGCCCGGAGCCCTTCCACATACGTCCCCTGCTGTTTGTGCAGGCGGCCGATACCTCGCAAAACCTCCGCTTCAAAGGCGCGATCCTTTGCAGCCCGGCTGACCGCGAGCGCGCGCTCAAACAGCGGGAGGGCCGTGCGGTAATCGCTGAGGAAGTAGTGACTGCGTGCGGTGTAAAAGAGCGTGCGTCCGAACACTGTCTCGTCGCCGGCGGCTTCGGCCTCCGGCAGCAGCCGGCCCAGGGCCGCGAGCGCTTCGGGATAGGCGCGACGGTCGAAGAGCGCCTTCGCCTGGTCGAGGCGCACTTGCAGCGACTCTCCCGCCTCGGCCAACGCAAGCAGCAGGGCGAGGAACAAAACGACGGACGGACGCGTCATGACATACATCAGAAGTCATCGTCCCGCGCCCGGAGTTATCGTAGGTATGGGGGCGAGGCCG
>DATBVX010000068.1:0-3615 GCA_036515135.1 Steroidobacteraceae bacterium | reverse complement strand
CAGCTCGTGCGACATGTTGGCGAGGAACTCGGACTTGTGCTTGTTGGCGACCTCGAGCTGGCGGCTCTTGTCCTGGATCTCGTTGAACAGACGCACGTTCTCGATCGCGATCGTGGCCTGGTCGGCGAAGGTTTTGACCAGCTCAATCTGTTTCGCGTTGAAGGGACGCACCTCTTTGCGGCGCATGACGATGCCGCCGAACGCCTTGTTTTCCCGCACCAGCGGCACCGCGAGCGTCGTCCGATTCCCGAATTGCTGCTGTGGCTCGCGCACATCCGGAAAATCTTCCAGAACGGCGGCGAGGTCGTCGATGTGTACCACCGACTGGTCCATGATCGCACGGCCCAGCACGGATCCCCTCGTCAACGGTAAGCTCTGGATGATGCCCTTCAGCTCGCCGAAGCCCACAACGTACCTCAACGTGCCGCCTTCCACCAGGAACAGGCGAGCGTCCGGCGCGTCGCACAGTTGCGCTGCGCGGTGCGTTACGGCCTCCAGCACCGGCTTCACGTCGGTGGGCGTGCTGCTGATCACGCGCAGGATTTCGGCGATCGAGGTCTGCCGTTGCAGCGCCTCGTTGATTTCGTTGAAGAGGCGCACGTTTTCGATCGCGATCACGGCCTGGTTGGCGAACGTGCTGACGAGATCGATCTGCTTCTGCGTGAACGGCCGCACTTCCGGGCGGTAAATGGAGATGCCGCCGACTACGCGTCCCTCCTTGAGCATGGGTACTGCAATGAAGGTTCGTCCTCCGCCCAGCTCGACCAGTGCGACGACGCCCGGTCGACCATCGTGGTACTCGGATGAATCCCTTGTGTCCGCGACCTGAACGGGCTGCCGCCCGGCAATCATGCGTTCGAGGTTACCAGCCCCAGGGGGTCGAAAGGGTCCTCTTTCGCTAAGAAATCTGGCGTATTCGGCGTTGGCCCCGCGTTGCGCGACGTACTGATACTTTTCCCCGTCGTACAGCCCCAGGTGGCCCATATGCGCGTCGCACAGGCGGATCGCCTTCTCCAGAATCGCGTCGAACACTGGCTGCAGATCCGTCGGCGAGCTGCTGATGACGCGCAAGATGTCTGCCGTTGCCGTCTGCTGCTCCAGTGACTCCGTGATCTCGACATTGCGCGCCTGGAGCTCCTTGAACAGCCGGACGTTCTCTATCGCGATCACGGCCTGGTCGGCGAAGGTCTTGAGCAGCGCGACCTGCTTGTCCGTGAACGGGCCGGGCGCCGCGCGGGTAACCGCAATCGCGCCGACGGCATGGTTTTCCCGCAGCATCGGTGCAACCATCATCGCGCGATGGCCCCTGCGCTCGGCTCTTTGCTTCACCCTTTCATCGACCCACTCCTCCGCGACGAGGATGTCCGGAATCTGCACGACCTCGCGGCGCAGGATGGCCCGGGAGGAAGGGTTTCGCTCGTCGTTGAGCGGGTAGGCGATAGGTCCGTAGTCACGAAGAGATAGCGTACTTGCCACCGACTCGGTCTGATCTCCTTTGACGAGCCGAAGCGACACGTTCATGCCTCCGAACAGATGCACGCCGCTCTTGACGATAGCGTCGAACACCGGCTGCACGTCGGTCGGTGAGCTGCTGATCACGCGCAGGATCTCGCTGATAACGGTCTGCTGCTCGAGGGCTTCCTTGGTCTCGTTGAACAGCCGCACGTTCTCGATCGCGATCACCGCCTGATCGGCGAAGGTCTGCAGCAGGGAGATCTGCTGATCGCTGAAGGCGCGCGGCTCGCCGCGGTAGATCACGATCGCGCCGGTGATCTCCCTGTCCTTCAGCATCGGCACGCCCAGCCAGGCCCGCATCCCGCCCTTCAGCGATTCGAGCCGCAACGGGTCGCCTTCGCGAGAGGCTTCGTCATTGAGCGTATCCGGGATATGAACCGCGCGCTTTTCACGCATCAGCCGGCCCAGTCCGGTCTTGCTCCCGGGTGCCGGGCGCCTGGGCTCCTTGAACAGCGCCTCGAAGGCCGGGTCGGGAATACGCGTCGTAAGCGCGTGATACGCGCCGTCCTCGTAGCGGAAAAGAATGCCCATGTGGGCGTCGCACAGCTTGGTGGCGCGCTCGAGGATCGCATCGAACACCGGCTGCACGTCGGTCGGCGAGCCCGAGATCACGCGCAGGATCTCGGCCGTCGCGGTCTGCCGCTCGAGCGCCTCCTTGGTCTCGTTGAACAGCCGCACGTTCTCGATCGCGATCACCGCTTGGGCGGCGAAGGTTTCGAGGAGCTTGATCTGCTTGTCCGAGAACGGGCGTACGTCCGGGCGACGAATCACGATCGTGCCGATCGCGGTGTCCTCGCGCACCAAAGGCACGACGAGCAGGGTCCGGTACTCTGCACCCTGGTGCATCAAGAATAGAGCTTCCGGGTACTCTTCACGCACGTGAGCTTTCAGGACATCGTGGACGTGGATCGTCCGGCGCTCGAGAAAGGCACGGCCGCCGATGGATCCACGGGAGATCGCCTGATCGATGTTTGCTGCTGAAACCGGCACTGAACCAATGTGCGCTGCAACGCGCAGTACGTCTTCGTCCACTCGCCGGATGACGACGTCGCTGGCGTCGCACAGGCGCGCCGCGCTCTCGGCCACCGCGTCGAGTACCGGCTGGATGTCCGCAGGCGAGCTCGAGATCACGCGCAGGATATCTGCGGTCGCCGTCTGCTGTTCCAGGGACTCTTTCAACTCCGCTGTGCGCTCTTCGACCTTGCGCTCGAGGCCCGAGTAAAACGCCTTCAGATCGCTGGCCATCTTGTTGAAATGCTCGCTCAACGCCTCCAGCTCGTCGCCGGTGTGTACCTCGATGCGCTGATCGAGATTGCCCGCGCCGATGCGCGCCGCGCCCTGCTGCAATGCCCGGATCGGGCTCGCCATGAGTCGCGCGAGATACACGCTCGCGAGCATGGAGAGCACAAGCCCGGCGAGCAGCAGCAGGCCGATGCGCAGGATGGACGCGTAGAGCGGCGCGAAGGCTTCCGCCAGCGGCAGCTCGACGAACACCGTCCAGTTGAGCGTCGGGATGCCCGCGTGCGCCGTCAGCACTTCCTCGCCCTTCAAATTGCGCGCGATCGGCAGGTCCTCGCCCTCGCTGTGAGCAGCCGCCACCTGAATGAGCTTTGACAGGTCCGACTTCTGCAACACCAGGCTGATGTCGGGGTGCGCGATCAGCGTGCCTTCGGAATTCACGACGTACGCCAGGCCCGCGCTTCCGATCTGGATGCGCGAGACGACTTCCCACACGAATTTGAGGTTGACCTCGGCGATGGTGATGCCGCCGCCGGCGCCCCCGGCGGGACGGGAGATCGTCATGTACGGCTCGGTCTCCTTGCGGAAATAGACGGGGCTGTACCAGGTCTTGCCCGCTTTCGCGCCGGCGAACTTGGGGTCCTTGGTAAAGTCGGTCGCGGAGCCGACGACGTCCATCGCGAGGCGCGACACCTTGAGCTGCTCGCGGCCGGCGTTGTCTATCCAGGACACTTCCGTGATCGCCGGCACCTGGCGCAGCAGCTTGAGGTACTCGTAGCGGCGCTGCTCGATCGGATTGGCCCCGGTCCCGACCTGCGGCAGCGCGGTCCAGCCCAGCTGGTGCTCGATGTCGCTGATGTA
>DATBVX010000067.1:0-7175 GCA_036515135.1 Steroidobacteraceae bacterium | reverse complement strand
CGGGGTTCGAGGCTCAGCGCCTGCGGCCACTCGATACCGCCAGCCGCCACTTGCTGGTCGCGCTCAGCCGGCACCTGCCCGCCATGACGGCAGCGGCATGACTTTTGGGGCGCATCACCATGGCTGAGAGTCGCGTCATCGAGTTCTTTCAGGAATCCGTCGCCCGCGGCGGCCGACCGGTGCAAGTGACGTTCGAGTTCTTTCCACCCAACGATGCTGCCATGGAGCGCACGCTCTGGGAGTCGGTGCAGCGCCTGGCGCCACTGTGCCCACGCTTCGTGTCCGTGACCTATGGCGCGGACGGCTCGACGCGTGCGCGCACTCACAACGTGGTCATGCGGATTGCGCGTGAAACGGCGCTCACGGGCGCCCCGCACCTCACCTGTATCGGCGCAACGCGAGATGAGATTCTCGAGATTGCACGCAACTACTGGGCAAACGGCGTGCGTCACCTCGTCGCGCTGCGCGGCGATCCACCGCAGGGCAACGGCGGCTACCGCCCGCACCCCGGAGGTTTCGACTACGCGGTTGATCTCGTGCACGGCTTGAAGCGCGTCGCCGATTTCGATATTTCCGTGGCCGCCTATCCGGAAACGCACCCCGCAGCGCCCAGCGCGCAATTCGACCTCGACAACCTCAAGCGCAAGGTCGATGCTGGTGCGGCGCGCGCGATCACTCAGTTCTTCTTCGACACGCAGCTGTTCCTGCGTTTTCGTGACCGCTGCGCGCAGGCCGGAATAGCGGTCAGCATCGTCCCGGGAATCCTCCCGATCACGCGCTTTCCGCAATTGCTCAGGTTCGCGGAGCGCTGTGGCGCTTCCGTTCCCGATTGGCTGAGCCACGAGTTCGACGGCCTCGACGATGATCCCGAGACGCGGCGCATGATTTCCGCGAGCATTGCGATCCGCCAGGTCCGCGAATTGCAGCAGCATGGCGTGGAGGAATTCCACTTCTACACGCTCAATCGCTCCGAGCTGACGTATGCGATCTGCCACGCTCTGGGCCTGCGACCGCAAGCAGCGCGCTCGGCCGCGACTTCCTGAGTACTGCCATGCGCCGGACCCGCATCGCCGCCTTACGCGATCTGCTGCAGAAGCGCATCGTCATCCTCGATGGCGCCGTCGGCACGATGATCCAGGCGCACCGGCTCGATGAAGCCGGTTATCGTGGCGAGCGCTTCCGCGACTGGAAGCACGACGTCAAGGGTAACAACGACCTGCTCACACTCACCCAGCCCGGGATCATTGCGGGCATCCACCGCGCCTATCTCGAGGCCGGCGCGGATATCATCGAGACCAACACGTTCAATTCCACGGCGCCTTCGCAATCCGACTACGGGATGCAGGCGCTGGTGGGTGAGCTCAATCTCGAGGCCGCGCGCATCGCGCGGCGCGTTGCGGATGCGGTTGCGGCCGAGACGGGCACCGTGCGCTTCGTTGCCGGCGCGCTCGGCCCGACCAATCGAACGGCCTCGATGTCGCCGGACGTCAATGATGCCGCGTTCCGCAACATCAGTTTCGACGATCTGGTCGCCACGTATCAGGAGGCGGCGCGCGCGCTGATCGAGGGCGGCGTGGATCTGTTGCTCCTCGAGACCATATTCGACACGCTCAATGCCAAGGCGGCGCTCTACGCCACGCGTGCCGTCATCGACGAGCTGGACGAGGACATCCCGATCATCGTTTCGGGAACGATCACCGATGCTTCCGGCCGCACGTTGTCGGGACAGACCGCCGAGGCGTTCTGGAACTCGATCCGGCACGCCAATCCGCTGGCGGTCGGGCTCAATTGCGCGCTCGGCGCGCGGCAGCTACGGCCGTACGTCGAGGAATTGGCGCAGCTTGCGGACGTCGCGGTCTGCGCGTATCCGAACGCCGGATTGCCCAACGCTTTCGGTGAATACGAGGAAGCACCCGCGGAGACAGCACAGATCCTGCGCGAGTTTGCGGCGAGCGGATTTCTCAACATCGTCGGCGGTTGCTGTGGGACGACGCCGGAGCACATCCGGCTGATTCGCGCCGCGGTCGAAGCGTTTCCGCCGCGCGCTCTGCCGAAGATCGAAATCCAGATGAGGCTGAGCGGGCTCGAGCCCCTCAACATCGGGCCGGGATCGTTGTTCGTGAACGTGGGTGAACGAACCAACGTCACCGGCTCGGCGCGCTTCCGCAAGCTCATCGAAGCCGATGATTATTCGGCAGCGCTCGAGGTTGCGCGCCAACAGGTTGTCAACGGCGCGCAGATGATTGACGTCAACATGGATGAGGGCATGCTCGATTCCGAGCGTGCCATGACGCGTTTCCTGCGCCTGGTTGCGGCCGAACCCGACATCGCACGTGTGCCGGTGATGATCGACTCCTCGAAGTGGTCGGTCATCGAAGCGGGCTTGAAGTGCGTGCAGGGCAAGGCAGTCGTCAACTCGATCAGCCTCAAGGAGGGCGAGGCCGCTTTCATCGCGCACGCGCGCAAGGTTCGCCAGTACGGCGCCGCGGCAGTCGTGATGGCGTTCGATGAGCGCGGCCAGGCGGACTCTGTTGAACGGCGCGTCGAGATCTGTGCGCGGGCGTATCGCATCCTCACGACGGAGATCGGATTCCCGCCCGAGGACCTCATCTTTGATCCGAACATCTTTGCCGTGGCCACGGGGATCGAGGAACATAATCGTTACGCGCTCGACTTCATCGAGGCCACGCGTGAGATCAAGCGGCGCTTTCCCGCGGTGCGCGTGAGCGGTGGGGTGAGCAACGTGTCGTTCGCGTTCCGCGGCAACGACCCGGTGCGCGAGGCCATGCACTCGGTTTTTCTCTATCACGCCATCCAGGCGGGGATGGATATGGGAATCGTCAACGCCGGCCAGCTGGCGATCTACGCGGAGATTCCTGCCGAGCTCCGGGAGCGCGTGGAGGACGTGATCCTCAATCGGCGGCCCGACGCCACCGAACGTCTGCTCGAGATCGCGAGTCGCTACAAGTCCGACGGCGGCGTCAGGCGAGCGGATGAGCTCGAATGGCGCAGCTGGCCAGTGACGCGCCGGCTCGAACATGCGCTCATCAAGGGAATCGACGAGTTCGTCGTGGCGGACACCGAGGAAGCGCGCCTCGAGTTCGGTGCGCCGCTCAAGGTAATCGAAGGGCCGCTGATGGCCGGAATGAACGTGGTCGGCGACCTTTTCGGCGCGGGCAAGATGTTCCTGCCGCAAGTGGTGAAATCCGCCCGGGTGATGAAGAAGGCGGTGGCACACCTGGTGCCGTTCATGGAAAAGGACAAGCTCGGCGGCAGAAGCTCGAACGGCAAGATCGTGATGGCGACGGTGAAAGGCGACGTACACGACATCGGCAAGAGCATCGTGGGTGTCGTGCTCCAGTGCAACAACTTCGAAGTGATCGATCTCGGCGTGATGGTGCCGTGCGACAAGATTCTCGAAACGGCACGGCGCGAAGGTGCGAGCCTGATCGGCTTGTCCGGACTGATCACGCCGTCGCTCGATGAGATGGTGCACGTGGCGCATGAGATGCAACGCCTCGATCTGCGTTTGCCGCTCCTGATCGGCGGCGCCACGACGTCACCCGCACACACGTCCGTCAAGATCGACCCTCAGTACGAAGGCCCGGTCGTCTACGTCAAGGATGCCTCGCGCTCGGTCGGCGTGTGCCAGTCGCTCATTACGGAGGCGACGCGGGGTGAGTTCGTCGCGCGCATCAAGGAAGAGCATGCCCAACGGCGCGAGCAACATCGCGGCAAGAAGATCAAGGCGCCGCAGCTCACCCTCGGCGAGGCGCGGGCGAATCGCTTCAGTATCGACTGGCACACGTACCAACCGCCGCGGCCAACGCTCCTCGGCGTCCGTGCATTCGACGATTACCCGCTGCAGGAACTGCTCCGCTACATCGACTGGATGCCATTCTTCAATGCCTGGGAATTCTCCGGGAAGTACCCCGATATCCTGACGGATCCGGTAGTGGGAGAGTCGGCGGGCAATCTATATGCCGATGCGCGCCGGATGCTGAAGACCCTGATTGCCGAGCAGTGGGTTCACGCGCGCGGCGTCATCGGGCTATTCGCCGCCAATTCCGTGGACGACGACGTCGAAGTGTACGCGGACGACTCACGCCAGCGGGTGATCGCACGTCTGCACTTCCTGCGCCAGCAGAAGGGCAAGCCCAGCGGACAATCGCATGATTGTCTCGCGGACTTTGTCGCACCGAAGGCGAGCGGTGTTGCCGACTACATCGGTGCCTTTGCGGTCACGACCGGCCTCGGCATCGAGCAGCATGTCGAACGATTCCAGGCCGCCCACGACGACTACAGTGCCATTCTCCTCAAGGCGCTTACTGACCGGTTGGCCGAGGCGTTTGCGGAGCGGCTGCACGAGCGCGTGCGACGTGAGTTCTGGGGGTATGCTCGCGATGAGCGGCTCATGAATCCTGAGCTCATTCGCGAGGAATACCGCGGCATCCGCCCCGCGCCGGGCTATCCCGCGTGTCCGGATCACACGGAGAAGGCGACGCTGTGGCGGTTGCTCGATGTCGAGCGCAACGCCGGCATCCGGTTGACAGAATCCTTTGCCATGTACCCCGCTGCCGCAGTGAGTGGTTGCTACTTCTCTCACCCCGAGGCACGCTACTTCGCCGTTGGCAAGATCGATCTCGACCAGGTGCAGAATTACGCGAGCCGCAAGGAGATTTCGCTCCAGGAAGCCGAGCGCTGGCTGGCACCGATCGTGGGCTACGGGACCGATAGCGACGCCGACGCCGCCTGACCTGCAACCAAGAGGGGGACCACCTTGATATCCGGCAAGCAGATCCTGCTGGGCGTGCTGTGCTTAGTCGCGCTCTATTTCATCGCGCGCTGGTGGATGCACTCGCGCTCGGCCGAACAGCGCGCGGACAAGCCGCGTTCGGAAGACTTCGCGCTCGGCTTCGTCACCAACTTCTTCGATACGCTCGGCATCGGCTCGTTTGCGTCGACCACGGCGTACTACAAGTTCCGCAAGCGGATGCCGGACGAGAACATCCCCGGGACGCTCAACGTCGGCCACGCGCTGCCGACCGTCGTGCAGGCGCTCGTGTACATCACAATCGTCGAAGTCGAGTTCACAACTC
This sequence comes from Steroidobacteraceae bacterium, assembly GCA_036515135.1. GTDB lineage: Bacteria > Pseudomonadota > Gammaproteobacteria > Steroidobacterales > Steroidobacteraceae > DATBVX01. The sequence goes on along the minus strand of DATBVX010000067.1, from coordinate 2,076 downwards.
TTATTGCGATGATCGTCGCAGCGGTGCTGGGCGCGCTGCTCGGTGCCGGCGTAGTCAGCCGCCTGCCTCGGCGCGCAATTCAACTCGGGATGGGAATTGCACTGGTTGTTGCCGCGGTGCTGTTCGTGCTCAAGAATCTCAATGTCGAGGCCGAAGCCGGCATGGCCCATGCCTTGACAGGAAATCTGCTCATCATCGGTGTCGTGGCCAATTTTGTGCTCGGTGCGCTCATGACACTAGGCATCGGTCTGTACGCGCCCTGTCTCATTCTGGTGAGCCTGCTCGGAATGAACCCCAAAGCCGCCTTTCCGATCATGATGGGTTCATGCGCGTTCCTCATGCCGCCCGCCGGGCTGCGGTTCGTTGCGTGCAATCGGTACAGCCTCGGCGCGGCATTCGGATTGGCACTCGGCGGTATTCCGGCGGTGCTGATCGCTGCCCTCATCGTCAAGGAGCTGCCCATCGTTTGGGTGCGCTGGCTGGTGGTGGTCGTCGTGCTTATCGCCGCGACGATGATGCTGCGCTCTGCGATGCAGAAGTCGACAGCGGGCGTTGCCGTGGCCGAGGCTGAAGCGCGATGAACGTGCGTTGGCGGGGGGTGTTTCCCGCGGTCACGACGCAGATGAAGCGTGATCAATCGCTCGATCTCGAGGCGACTGCGCGGCATCTCGACGTGCTGATCGATTCGGGCGTAGCGGGCCTGGTGATGCTGGGATCGCTTGGGGAAAATCAGCAGCTCCTGCCGGAGGAGAAACGGCGCGTCATGTCGATGGCGATCGAGACGGCTCGCGGACGGGTGCCGGTGCTGTCGGGCGTGATCGAGAACAGCACCGCCGCTGCAATCGAGTACGCGCGCGACATGGAACGCTTGCGCGCCGACGGGCTCATGTTGCTGCCGGGCATGATCTATCGCGCCGATGCGCGTGAGACCGTGGCTCATTACAGAGTAGTCGCGGCCGCAACGGCACTACCGATCATCTGTTACAACAATCCACTCGCATATCAGATCGATATCACCCCGGAAATGTTCGCGGAGCTGGCGGATGTCAAGAACTTCGTCGCGATCAAGGAATCTTCGGGCGACGTGCGTCGGATCACCGACCTGCGCAACGCAACTGGCGATCGCTATGTGCTGTTCTGCGGGGTGGATGACTTGGTACTCGAAAGTGTCGTGCTCGGCGCGACGGGTTGGATCGCGGGAATGGGACTGGCATTTCCGCGCGAGAATCAATTCTTCTGGGACCGGGCCATCGCCGGCGACTACGAAACCGCGCGCGGGCTGTATGCCTGGTATACGCCGCTCCTGCATCTCGATACGCCGGTCAAATTCGTGCAGTACATCAAGCTCGCGATCCAGGAAGCGGGCCTCGGGTCTGAATGGGTGCGCGCACCACGACTGCCACTGGTTGGTGAGGAGCGTGAGCGCATTCTCGCCATCATCCAACGCGGGCTCGAGACGCGGCCAACCATACCGGGGCAGACGCGAGTGAAATGACGGTTGAACGCATTCGTGTGATCGATTCGCACACCGGCGGCGAGCCGACGCGTGTGGTCATCGAAGGCGGCCCGCAGTTGCGCGGCAGCTTTCCCGAGCGGGTCCGGCACTTGCGCGAGAAGGACGACGCATTTCGTCGCGCGATCGTCAACGAACCTCGCGGTTCGGACGTGCTGGTGGGTGCGCTGTTGACAGAGCCGACGGAGAAGAATTGCGTCGCGGGCGTGATCTTCTTCAACAACGTCGGCTATCTCGGCATGTGCGGCCATGGGAGCATCGGCCTCATCGTCACGCTCGCCTGGCTCGGGCGCATCACGGCGGGTGAGCATCGCATCGAAACGCCGGTAGGAGTCGTGCGCACACGACTGCATGCGGATGGACGTGTCTCGGTCCGCAACGTCCCAGCCTATCGCCATCGCACGGGCGTCGAGGTGCAGGTCGAGGGCCACGGTCGGGTCACGGGGGATGTCGCGTGGGGCGGCAATTGGTTCTTTCTCGTCAGTGATCATGGTCAACGGCTCGAAATCGCGAATGCAGAAGCACTGATCGAATTCACCTGGCGAGTGCGGCAGGCGCTCGAA
>DATBVX010000066.1:0-2789 GCA_036515135.1 Steroidobacteraceae bacterium | reverse complement strand
CGCAACAACAAAAGCCACTGCGCCTTCCGGATCGGCCGCATTTTCTCCGCCTTCCCGCCCGACAATGAAGTCGACGCCATTGACGGTTTCCGAGTACAAGTAGATGCTGTTGCCACCCGCGACGTTGAGCCCGCTGTCCTGCCCGGTGAAAGGCTGACCGTTCTCATCCGCGAAAATCTTCTGCGCGCTTTCTTCGGGGTGCGCCGAGACGCCGCTGTTCGCGCCACCGAGAGACGTCGCGCCAAACGCGCTGGTGATCGTCTCCGAGGCCGGCACAACGTCATTGGCATCCGCATCAACCCCGGCCGTCTCATCGTGCGTGACCGGCAATGCGTCGTCGTCAATGATCGTGCCGATGACAGTATTTGCATTCGGATCGATAGTCGCATTGACCGCGTCGATCAGCGTGACGCGGAAGGTTTCGATCCCCTCAAGGATGGCATCCTGGACGATCTGTACCTGCACGATGACGAACGCCGCGCCAGCGGGAATGGTCAAGGTTCCGACCAGAACCGTGTCATAGTCGTCGGGAGCGACAGCGGTCACCGGCGTTACCTGGTAAGTGACCTGCACGTCAACATCATGCTCGTCACGATCGAGCATCATGATGATGCTCATGACCTTGTTTTGCGCTTCGTTGGTGCCCTCCACGACGGTCGCGGCGTTACCAAACAGCGGATCGATTATCCCGACTTGCACCGGGATGGAGATGATGTCGCCACCGCCGCCGGAGCCAGTGAGAGACCCGCCGTCCACAATCGAGTAGACGTCGGTAGAGGAAAGCAGACCGGTCTCCAGGTACAACCCGACCATGGGCGGTGTTTCAGCTACTTCAGCTTCGGGGAGCAGCTCGGGCTGAACGCTGGGGAATCCGAGGTTCGCCGGGCGGGTGGTGAAGCCGGAGGTGACCTGGCCGGTCGAGTTGGCTTGATCGATGATGACCGGAGTGCCGCCGCCACCTTCACCACCGACGCCGCCGGCCGCGGGAGCACCACCGGCCGCGGTCGCCTCGGTGACCTGCGTCGGGTCGGCACCCGCTGCGATCTTGGCTGCCTCAGCGGCCGCCTGCGCCTTGGCCTGCGCCGCAGCGTCCTCCGGAGCGAGGGGCGGCACCGCGGACACCGTTCCAGGAGCAGCGGACGGGGCGCCCGCCTCGGCGATGAGCTGGTCGGTGAGAGCGAGTGTCGACTCGCGCCCGAGATCGATCATCTTGCCGTTTACCAGTTGCACCTGGATGATGCCGTCGGCGCCGGTCGCGAGCGATTCGTTGGCGAGAACCTTGTCGCCCACCTTGGCGATGCGCTCGACGCCATCGGCGCCGATGATCTTGACGTTGCCGACGACGATGGTGATCGTCCCGACCACCTTGCCGGTTACCGCGGGAATCGCAGCCATCGCCGCGGCGCCGGGTTGAGTCGCGGCCTGCGCCACCATGATGTTCGCAGCGCCCGTGGCGTCAGCGTTCAGCGACACCTCGGACTCCTGCCCGATGTCGAGCACGCGCCCGTCATCGAGCTGTACGTGCACGACGGCGTTCGCGGAGGTGAGGATCATCTCCCGCGGAAACACTTTGTCTCCGATGTGCGCCACACGGGTTGCGCCGTCGACGCCGACGACGGTTGCCTCGCCGATAGCGGAGTGAATGGTGCCGATGGAGTTGGTAAGCGTTGCGCGGGTCAACATGATTGAATCCCCTGTAAGTTCGTGATTGGTTCGGTCGTCTACTTATTCGGTCGTCTACTTAGTTACACGCGACCAATTGCAGCCAATTCTCCGCTTCCTGCAGCCCGTCCGTAAGGGCCAAAGGTATCGATACTTTGGTATCGGTTGTGACATTTTTAACGGTTTTCGACCCGTCCTTTGGTGCGGGGAAAATCAAGAGTCCGCCCCCGAAAACAAGCTTGACGAACCATTCGTTGCCACCTAACATGCGCATGTGTATGTTAATCTTTGGTAGGCCTTGATCATGAAAACCGAGCGCATGACCATTCTGCTGACGCCCCAGCAAAAGCACGTCATCAACGTCAAAGCGCAGCGGCTCAACCTCAGCGCGGGCGAGGTGGTCCGCCGTGCGGTAGAGCAGTATCGTGAGAACGAAGACGAGGCCCTGCTCGCGGCGCTGGCCGACGAACTCGAGCGCTCAGTACGAGAAGCGCGCGCCGCGCTCAAGACGGCCCTCGAGGAAACGCGTGGCACGCTCGAACACCTGGCGGGAAGCAAGTCGATCCGGAAGGTCGCCTGATGCCCGCGCTGGATAGAATCATCGACGGTGTCAAAGAGGTCCTGCGTATGACCGATGAAGTCAAGCGCCTGTCCGATGACGTAAGATTGCTTGCCATTGAAGTGCGAGAGATCGACAAGCGCCTCGTGCGCATGGAAACCATGGCCGAGATTGCCAAATCTCGATCCAGTCGGACAAAACGAATTACGTAGGACGCGCATGTGCGGCGGCGAGCACCCCCGGGCTTGCAGCACACCCGGAGCTTCCCATCGAACCGCAGACGGGGTGTTTGACCCTGGTTCGTCCAACTCGCCAAGACGCCAATTCGCGTGGCGCCCGCCATCGCGCGAGGAGTCCTGCGACGCGCACGGACGGGAAAGGGCAAGGCTTGCGCCCTGCCCTTTCCCGGTCCATGCCGGTTGCATTTCTGCTCCCAAGCGTCGGCTACGGCGCGTGCCCGATCAATCAGTGATCAGCTTGGTCATCAGCTGCGAAATGATGTCACTATCGCTGACGCTTCCGCCCTGCGTGAGATCGCCCACACCGGCCAGCACGATCTTCTGATCCA
>DATBVX010000065.1:0-5721 GCA_036515135.1 Steroidobacteraceae bacterium | reverse complement strand
GAAGATCTGGAAGTACGCAGCCGTGAACTCGCCGAGGCCTTGGAGCAGCAGGCCGCCACTAGCGAAATCCTCCGCGTCATCTCGAAATCGCCAACGGACATTCAACCGGTGATGGATGCGGTGGCGGCAAGCGCGGCGCGCTTATGCGATTCGGGTGACGCCATCATACGTCGCGTGGACGGCGATACGATGCACCTGGTCGCGCACGTTGGGGCGATGCCGGTTACGCCAAGTCCCGGTCTGAAGGTGACCTGCAAGACCTTCATGGGCTGTGCAATCCTCGAACGCAGGACCATCCACATCCACGACATCCTGGAGCCTCGAGTACGCGAGGAATATCCGGATTCCCTGTTCCTGCAACGGGAAGTTCCAGGCTACCGAACCGCGCTAATTTCCCCCTTGCTGCGCGAGGACACGGCCATCGGCGTGATCATCGTTCGCCGTCCTGAACTGCGCCCATTTTCCGAAAAACAGATCAAGGTACTGGAGACGTTCGCCGCCCAGGCCGTAATCGCGATCGAGAACGTGCGGCTCTTCCGGGAGATCCAGGAAAAGGGCCGGCAGCTGGAGGTCGCCAACAGGCACAAGTCGGAATTTCTCGCCAACATGTCGCACGAGCTGCGCACGCCGTTGAACGCGGTGATCGGCTTCTCCGACCTGTTGCTTGAGCGGCTGTACGGGGAAATGAACGCCAAGCAGGAGAATTACGTCAGGAACATTCAAGCCTCCGGGAAACACCTGCTGTCGCTCATCAATGACATCCTGGACCTCTCGAAAATCGAGGCCGGGCGCATGGAACTCGACGTATCAAGGGTGCATATTCCGTCAGCACTGCAGAATGCGATGATAATGATACGCGAGCGCGCGCAGCGCCAGAATATCGTGCTCTCGTGCACTGTCGAACCGCAGATCACTGATATTCCGGCCGACGAGCGCAAATTCAAGCAGATCATGCTCAATTTGCTCGCGAACGCTGTGAAATTCGCGCGCGAGAGGGGACGGGTGGACGTCGATGCGCGCCTGCTGGACGGACATCTTGTGGTCTCGGTCAGGGACACAGGTGTGGGCATAGCGAAACAGAATCAGCAGGCCGTGTTTGAGGAGTTCAGTCAGGTGGGCCGACATGATTCAGCCAAGCAGGAGGGCACGGGCCTGGGCCTTGCGCTTACCCGACGTTTTGTCCAACTCCATGGCGGCACCATCAAGGTTGAAAGCGAGCTCGGCAAGGGATCAACGTTTACCTTCACAATTCCGGTGCGGCGATGAACGTCGTATTGATCGTAGAAGACAACGACAAGAATCTGGAACTGGTCCGCGACATACTACAGGCCAAGGGCTACGGCACCCTGGAAGCCGGAACGACGGAGGACGGTCTCAGGATTGCGCGTGCACAGACGCCCGATCTCATCCTGATGGACATTCAGCTTCCCGGCATGAACGGCATCGAGGGACTGACGGCGCTGCGCGCAGAGCCGGTGACCGCCGGCATACCGGTGGTCGCTATCACGGCCTCAGTCATGCTGGCGGATCGCGAGCAGATCATGCGCGCTGGATTCGATGGCTTCATCGAAAAGCCGATCACCGTGCGAAGTTTGCTCGACGTTGTCGAATGCGCATTGCGAGCGAGGAGCGCATGAGCGTGCCGTGCAGAATCCTGGTGGTTGACGACGCCCCGAATAACGTCATGCTGCTGGAGGACATATTGACGGCGCGGGGCTACAAGGTCGCAACAGCGAGGGACGGTACGGAGGCGCTTGCCAGGATCGACTCCGAGGCTCCCGACCTGGTGCTCCTCGACGTGATAATGGCGGGCCTCGATGGCTTCCAGGTGTGCGAGCGCCTGCGGGCGGACCACAACACTCGCGACATCCCGGTCATCTTCCTGACCGCCCTCGATGGCACCTTTGACAAGGTGCGCGCGTTCTCCGCGGGTGCCGTGGATTATGTCACCAAGCCCTTCCAGTCGGAAGAACTGCTGGCGCGGGTCGGCACGCATCTCGCGCTGCGCCAGGCACGGCAATCAGTGGAGGAGCAGAACGCCCGTCTACGCGCGGAGATCGAGGCCCACAACCGTTCGAAGGGAACGATCGAGTGCCTCGTTGAGGAGATCCGATCGAGCCACGACTTCGGCGAGATTCTGGGCGAGTCACCGGCGCTGCTCCGCCTGCTCGATCAGGTGGGGCGGGTCGCCGGGACCGACAGCACCGTGCTCATTCAGGGCGAAACTGGCACGGGCAAGGAGCTCATTGCCCGCGCCATCCACAGCCGCAGCCAGCGGCTCGAGCGTCCGCTCATCAAGATCAACTGCGCGGCTCTGCCCCGGGACCTCGTCGAGAGCGAACTCTTCGGCCACGAGAAGGGCGCCTTCACCGGGGCCGCCCAGCAGCGTCGGGGACGCTTCGAGATGGCGGATGGGGGTAGCCTGTTTCTCGACGAGGTGGGCGAGTTGCCGCTGGAAACCCAGCCCAAGCTGCTGCGCGTGTTGCAGGAACAGGAGTTTGAGCGCGTGGGAGGCACAAAGCTCCTGCGGACCAATGTGCGATTGATCGCGGCAACCAACCGGGACCTGCAACAACGAGTCAGCGCAGGCGCATTCCGTTCCGATCTTTATTACCGGCTCAATGTCTTTCCGCTGGTGCTGCCGCCTCTGCGGGAGCGGCGTGCGGACATTCCAAGGCTAATACGGCATTTCATGGACAGGGCCGCACGGAAGCTCGGCAAGCCGCTGACGGACGTATCCCCGGACTTGCTCGAGCATGCGATGGCCTATGACTGGCCAGGCAACGTGCGCGAACTCGAGAATTTCGTCGAACGCTCCGCGATTCTCGCGAAATCCCCAGTGCTTGAGTCTGCCGACCCACTCGTGACCCAAGCCCCCCAAGCGGCGGCTAAGCCTGCCACGGCGCAGCCTTCTCCCGAAACCCTCAAGGATGTCGAGCGCAGCCATATCCTGCGCGTACTCGAACAGACCCAGTGGGCCATCGAAGGTGAGCGTGGCGCCGCGCGCATACTCGGCTTGAATCCCAGCACGCTGCGCGGGCGGTTGCGCAAACTCGGGCTGCGCAAGCACTCCTGACGGTTCGACCGGCCCGCTGAAATTGACGGGTCGAGCCGTCATATTTGGCGGGATCTTCCTATTTGACGGGCAAGGAATTTCCGGGCGCTACCTGCTGGTCCAGAAATTCTTCATAACTCACTGTTTCAAATAACTGTTCTTCTCGCGGCGCGCGGCGTTCCAGAAGCTGGCACGAACGGTGCAGTAGCAGACGGGCAAGAATGGAAGCCCGTCGGATCAAGAGCAACGCAGGAGATCGAAACGAGCTTCTAACATGTGGGCGGACCTTCCTCCCTGTGGCTCGCCCACGGCCGATCATATCGGGGAGCATTGGAGGTCTGTCATGTCACAGCAGCTACCTGGTGCTTTGTTCCCGCGTCTCACTCATGTGCGTCCAAGACTTGCTTCCGGCGCACTCGCCAGGCGTTTGTTTGTTCCCCTTTTCATGTGCGTCGGCGCGAGCACGGGGCTGGCACAGGAATATCCGTCGCGACCCATCATTATCACGGTGCCCAATCCTCCCGGCGGCATGAATCAGATCCACGCCCAGCCACTGTCCGCAATCCTCGAAAGGCTGACCGGGCAGCCGGTACCGATCGTGAACCGGCCTGGCGGTACAGCGGCAGTGGGCACTGCGTATGTCGCGAATCAGCCACCCGACGGTTACAACGTCTTGATCAACGTGCCGAATATCTTTCTCGTGATCGAGAAGGACAAGCTCTTCGGAGTGAAGACGCCTTACTCGCTCGACCAGATCGCACTTCTCGCACTGTTGAGCGCGGATCCCGTGATCATGGTGGTTCACCCTTCGATGCCAGTGAAAAACCCGAAGGAGCTGGCAGCCCTCGCCCAGTCGAAACCCAACGAGATCATCTTCTCCTCTTCGGGACCTTATGGCATCACGCACGTTCCCACGGCGATGTTCATGGACGCTGCCGGGATAAAGATGCGCCACTTGCCGACGACTGGTGGCGGGCCCGCGCTTCTGCAGGCGCTGGGAGGTCACTCGCAGGTAACCGGCGGCGGGCCGGCGGCTCTCCACCCGCACGTCAGCACGGGGAAGTTACGCGCGATTGCGAGCTATGGGGCCAAGTCGCATCCGGCGCTGCCGAACGTGCCGACGTTCAAGTCGCTGGGTATCGACATCGAGGCCTACCTCTGGGTGGGGCTGTTTACCGCCGCCGGCGTGCCGGAACCCACCATCAAGAAATTGCGCGAGTTGATCGGCAAGGCCGCGAACGATTCGAACTTCAAGAAAGCGCTGGAGAACGTTAATGTCGTGCCCGATTACCGCGACGCACCGGGGTTTAACCAATTCTTCGATGCCGATTACCGGCGCATGTCGACAGCGATAAGGAAAATTGGAAAGATGTGAAGTAATTCAACGATTGCGGTATCTCAAGGGGCCGGGCTTCTGACCATCGGGCTCGGCCCTATAGCTGGTTTGGATTGTTTTCTATTAGTCGAGTCACGCCTTTCAGTCCGGAGTTACGATGCCATTCTTCAAGATTGACGAAATGCCAAGCGCGATCGTGGCGCCGGGACATTCCACTGCGTACGGCCCGACAATCACCGGCAACGAACTGGAAATCGGTTACTACACCGAGCCCACCGGTACTGGCGCCAAGCCGCATCATCACAAGAGCGAACAGATGATACTGGTGCTCTCCGGGCGGCTTAGAATGAGAATCGGAGATGAGGTGCGCGACATGGGTCCTGGCGAGCTTGCGCTGATACCAAGCGATCGTGAGCATGAGCAAGCCGCCCTGGAAGACGGGACGCGTTTTGTCAGCTTCAAGACCGCTAAAGGACAACTGCCGGGTGGCGAATAGTCCGACCTGCACCTGCAATTCTCATCATGCGGGTGCACGACGAACTGGTGCTGGAAGTGCCCGACGCGGAATTCGCCGCGGTCAGGCGCGCCCTGCCGGAACTGACGGGCAGCGTGGTGCAGCTATCAGTTGCCGCTCCTGGTCGAAGTGGGCGCCGGCCCCAATTGGGACCAAGCGCACTGGATCACGATGCGACCGCGCGCGGCGTGGCCGGACAGCGCGGCGGGGCGGGCGCCAACTCAATCGACGCGCAACCCAAGGGCCTTCACCACTTTCCCCCACTTCTCGATTTCGCTGAGTATGTAGGGGCCAAGCTGCTCGGGGGTACTACCAATCGGTACTAGCCCGGTCGCGTCGAACCGTGATTTCACGTCGGCGAACTTCATGGCCTTCACCGAGTCCGCATGTAGGCGCGCGATGATCTCCTTGGGCGTGCCCGCCGGCACCAACAATCCGTACCACGCTTCCGCCTCGTAGCCGGGAACGCCCGCCTCCGCGACCGTCGGCAGGTGCGGAAGGAAGGGCGAGCGCTTCGGCGTGGTCACGGCAAGTCCGCGCAGCCGGCCGGCCTTGATCTGGTTGATGCACGACGGCGTGGTCGTGAATCCAACCGCCGCCTCGCCCGAGACGAGCGCGATGACGGACGGACCGCCGCCTCGGTAGGGGATATGCAGCATCTTGACCCCGGTCTTGTCCTTGAAAAGCTCAGCCGCAAGCTGCGTGATGCTGCCGGTGCCCGAGGAGGAATGGGAGAGGTCGCCGGGCCGCGCTTTCGCAAGCGCGATCAGCTCCTTCACCGACTTCGCCGGGATCGACGGATGCACCACCACCACC
>DATBVX010000064.1:0-3710 GCA_036515135.1 Steroidobacteraceae bacterium | reverse complement strand
CCGCGAGTCGCCACCAGCTGGCCGTGCCGGACGTCCAGATCCGCCGGTCTTTCAACTCGCCTTCGATTCCCGTTGGCAGCGCGCGACTGTGAGCGATGAAGACCGGTGCCGGACTGTGCCGAAAAGCATCGCGCACCTCTGAGGACACCTCGGCGGGCGGCACGTCGGTCGATGCACGGGCCCGGAATCCATCCCACGGTGTGATCAGGCCGCCGGGTTCCGCGGGCATGCCCGGCCAGATCACTTCATCGAGTGTCTCGTTGTCACGAACACGGCCCTTCACATACATGAGCGTCCCGCAGGCGGGATGTTCGACACAGGTGGCGCCGAATTGCTGATGACAGCCGCCGCCCAGCTTTCCGAGCAGTCGCCTTTCGTGCCCCACGAGCCTCGCGGTGGTGGCGTCATTGAGCGGGTCGAGGACGGCGCGCGCATCCAAATCGGCACGGCGGCACTCGACTGCGAGCGCTCCCTGGCCGGGTGCCGACGGGCAATCGGTGAGCGGCAGGACCATCCAGCGAACGTCGCGCAGCAAACGGGACAATCGTTCGCGGCCACCATCGGGTCGCTGGTCTTGCCCAAGCCGGATGAGACCTGCCAACGCGAGCACGACGCCATCGAGCTTGCGCGGACTGTCGCCGTGTTCGTGCAGCCGTCCCAAGCGGGTGTCGACGTTTCCCCGGATCTCGACGGACTCGATGCAGCCCGGCTTGCCGCCCGGCACTGCTCGCTCCAGGAAGCGCGGTACATTCTCGATGCGCCGAGGTGCTGACGTTCCGATGCGCAGCGGCTTGCCGCTCAGGAGTCGGTCGCGCGCGTCGCTGCGAAAAACGATGGCATCACGCGGGTTCTCGCGAGCAGGGATTGCGCCGAGCACGATATCGGCAGGTCGATCGAGACTCAGATCCTTGAGCGAATGAACGGTGATGTCGACATGCCCATCGAGCAGTGCCGTGTCGATCTCGGCCGAGAAGAATTCCTTACCCTCGAGCTCGCGTAGCGGCACGTCGGTGATGCGATCACCGCGTGTTTCGATTGCGACCAGCTCGATCTCCCGACCGGGCGAGAGGGCCCGCAGCCGCTCGGCGACCCACAGGCTTTGAGCCCAGGCCAGTGTCGAGCGCCGGGTTCCCAGACGGAGTGCGGGTGCCATGGTCAGGCAATGTTGGCAAACAGCGAGAGATCTTCCCAGCCATGAGCCAAATTGACTGGTCCGCCGAGTTTTCGGAGCCGGGCGCGTTCACCGCATGCCCGGCGGGCGCGCTCGAACCGCAGGTGACGCCGGTCCTGATTGGCCGTCTGGAGGGCAAAAAGCTGATTGAGGGTGGCGATCCCCGCGACAGAGGCCCAGGACGAGCCGTCGGCCTCGAGGATGCCGAGATGCAAGAGCCGTCCATCCGGTACTCGGCGATGCGTCCAGGCCTGAACCCGCTGATAGTCGTGGTCGGGGTCGGCTGGCACGCAAACGATCACGTTTGAGGCACGCTGCCAGGCAGCCAGCTCCGCCTGCGGATCGGCCGGCAGCAGCTCAATTTCACCAGTTGAAGCGAGGCAGCCGCCGATCGCGTCGAGCAGTTGTGTCGCGCGCGAGCGCGTGCGATTGGCAATCCACAGCGGCCGGCCCGGCAGGTAGGGCAGCACGGCCCGCGCCATCTGACCGGCACCGATGAGCAGTGTCGGAGCATCGGCACCGGAGCCGAGCATCGTGCGAACCAGACTGCCGTAGGTTGCCGCGCCGAGTCCGCAGAGATGCCGCGAACGGACTTCCTTGACGTCCTCGAACAGCCGCTGCATCAGTGGCTCGAGCGCTCGCGATGAGTCCTTGCACGAACCGCGAAACGCCCTCCAGGACTCTTTCAGCTGCCCGAAAACATCGGACTCACCGGCAATGGCGCTTTCGAGGCCGCAGGCAATGCGCAACAGGAATTCGTACGCCTCGACGCCAGCATAGCGTTCGGCCCCAATAGCCGCAGCGACTCGATGATCCGTGGTGGGGGACGAGGTGGTGATCCAGAGCCGGCGCAGGCAGGTTTCGAGACAAAAGGCGGCCGGGATCAGCACGTCGGGCGCCACCGTAACGCCTCCCTCCCGTGCCAACTTTCGCGCGTGAACGACGGACAAGCGTTCGAGCGACATGGCGGAGTGGAATGTTAGGGAAACAACGCCGCGTCAGTGTCACGCGACTGTCAACCGCGTCGCCCACTCGACAGATCGCGCCTGAAGTTGCGCGCTTTGGGCTCAAAAGCCAGAATCGCGGGCCCGTCGCCAAATGCCGACCCCCTCGCCCGCTTGCGGGAGAGGGCTGGGGTGAGGGCAGGGTGAGGGGTCTTATTGGCAAGTGGAGAGGTGGCAGAGCGGTTGAATGCACCGGTCTTGAAAACCGGCAGCCCTTCACGGGGCTCGTGAGTTCGAATCTCACCCTCTCCGCCAGAATTAAGGACTTAGCAGTCCTCGCTACGCGGCCTCATCACTTTTCGGCGCCGCTGTTTCCATTTTGTTTCCACTTTGATCTGCGCCGCTAGCTCCGGGCGCGCCGAGCTCAGCCCACCGGTTGCAAAGTCCCGCGCTGGTCTCGCGGATGTCCCTTGATCTTTGCAGCCTGTTTCGCAACACGACCTCTCGCCATTTCGAGGTCGTAGTGTGACTGCAGGTTGATCCAGAAACCCTCGGTCGTGCCGAAGTAAGCTGCGAGCAATACAGCCATCTCCGGCGAAATCGCGCGCTTCTCACGCGCGATGTCGTTGACTCGGGGCAGCGGAACCCGCAGCGACTTGGCGAGCGCATACCCCGACAGGCCCACCGGTTCCATGAATTCCTCACGCAGGATCTTGCCCGGATGCGCAAGCTTCAACTTCTTCGTCGCCATAACACTTTCCTCGTACTCAATGATAGTCCGCAATCTCGACATCCGCTGCGTGGCCGTCCTTCCACTTGAAGCAGATACGCCACTGCTTGTTGACTCGAATGCTGTGCTGACCCTTTCGATCACCCTTCAACGCTTCGAGCTGGTTTGAGACCGGAATTGCAAGGTCTCGCAGGTCCTCTGCCGCATGAAGCTGTTGAAGCTTCATCAATGCCCGTTCCTGAATGTCGGTTGGCAGTTTCCTCGAGTACTCCTGCCGAAAAACCTTCGCCGTTTCCTTGTCAGCAAACGACTTAATCATGGGGTATGGTAATGGAACACGTTAGTAACGTCAAGCGTTACTACCTTGATCAGGCAGCGTCGGCGCCTTTCGTGCCTAATGAACCCGTCCCGTCATCGCTCTCCTCCATGAGTTGCGCCATCTTGTCGGCAGTTCCGCGACGCGCGTTCGGCAGCGCGTGCGCGTAGATCGTCATCGTGATGTGCGGGCTCGCGTGACCCAGCGCCTTCGAAACCGTCACGACGTCGACGCCCGCAGCGAGAAGATTGCTCGCGAAGGAATGCCGCAGGTCGTGAAGGCGCACTTGTCGAATGCCGGCGCGACGAAGGGCAGGGTAGAGCCCGAGGCGCAAGACATCGGTCGCATCCAACGGGCCACCCGTGCTGGAGGGGAACACGAAGCCATGCTCGCCCTTCGGGCAGCGGAGCTTCCAGCGCTTGAGCTCCGAGATCAGTTCGTCGGATAACTCAACCGTGCGCCGGCTCGCCCTGGTCTTGGGCTCGTAAAACGCCCCGCGGCGCCACGGATCGGCTGCCGCATCGATCGTCAATCGAATCTCGGCGGGCG
>DATBVX010000063.1:0-30182 GCA_036515135.1 Steroidobacteraceae bacterium | reverse complement strand
TGGCCGCGCCGAGCCTGTACGACGAGTCGCTGCGGTTGCTCAGCCGGCGCGGCTACGATATCCCGCGCGACTACGTCGATCGGGATTTCAGCCAGCCCTACACGCCGAGCAAACTGGTGGCGGCCGCATGGCTCAGCGTCTATCACAGCGTGGACGAGCATTGGGACTTGTATGAGCTTGCCGAGAAACTGGTGGATCTCGACTACCGGTTCCAGCAGTGGCGCTTCAGTCACGTGAAGACGGTGGAGCGCATCATCGGCTACAAGCGCGGCACGGGGGGTACCGGAGGAGTCTCCTACCTCAGCAAAGCGCTGGAATTGCGCTTCTTTCCCGAACTTTGGTCGATCAGGACCTCGATGTGAGCGGCAGTCGCATGAACCGCCTGCACAACGTCAACGTCGCCTCGAGCGAGCTCCTGCCGACGCCGGACGAGGTCAAGCGCGTATTGCCGCTCAGCGCGCGCGCCGAAGACACGGTGTTTCGCGCCCGCAGCGTGCTGCGCGACATGATCGACCGCAAGGATCCGCGGCTCTTTGTCGTCATCGGTCCCTGTTCGATCCATGACATCGGCGCGGCGCGTGAGTATGCGCAGCGGCTTGCGGCGCTCGCAAAGCGCACCGAAAAGACGCTGTACCTGATCATGCGCGTCTACTTCGAGAAGCCCCGCACCACGGTGGGCTGGAAAGGACTCATCAACGATCCCGACATGGACGACTCGTTTCACATCGAGAAGGGCATCCTGCTGGCGCGCGAGCTGCTGTTGCATCTGGCCGAGATCGGATTGCCGGCCGCGACGGAAGCGCTCGACCCGATCATGCCGCAGTATCTGTCGGAGCTCGTCTCCTGGACCGCGATCGGCGCGCGAACCACGGAATCGCAAACGCATCGCGAGATGGCGAGCGGGCTCTCGATGCCGGTCGGATTCAAGAACGGCACCGACGGAACGTTGAGCGTCGCCGTCAACGCGCTGCTCTCGGTGCGTCACCCGCATCACTTCCTCGGGATCACGCAGCAGGGACAATCTGCCGTGTTCCGCACGCGTGGCAATCCGCACGCCCACATCGTCTTGCGCGGTGGTGGAGGTCGCGCCAACTACGATTCAGTGAGCATTGCGCTGTGCGAGGCCGAGCTGAAGCGTGCGCAACTGCCGGTGAACATCGTAGTCGATTGCAGCCACGGCAACTCCAGCAAGGACCCGGCGCTGCAGCCACTGGTGGCCGAGAACTGCGTCAACCAAGTTCTTGAGGGCAACGAGTCGATGGTCGGTTTGATGCTGGAGAGCCATCTGCACTGGGGCAATCAGGCCATCCCGCTGGACCGCAAGCAACTCAAGTACGGTGTCTCGGTCACGGATGCCTGCATCGACTGGGCTACGACCGAAAAGCTGCTGCTCAACCTGCACGCACGGCTGTCTTCCTGCGCCCGCATCGTGCCGGCGCTGCGACAGTCATCGTCGGCGTGAAGCACCTTTTCGATCGCCGTCGATGACCGTGTCGCCACTCGTCGTCCTCTGCGCGGCAGTTCTGGCCGTGGCGCACGGGGCGATTTTCGTGCGTCTCGCCGGCGAAGCTCCCGCGCTGGCAATTGCTGCTTGGCGGCTGACGTTGGCTACCGGAATCGTGCTCCCATTGGTGTTATGGCGATTCCGTGATGGATTCCGCGCGGTCGACACGCGGACGTTCGCGCTGCTCATCGCCGCCGGCGGCTTGCTCGCCGCTCATTTCGCCACCTGGATCACGTCGCTCGACTACACGTCGATCAGCAACAGCGTCGTGCTGGTCTCCACGGCGCCACTCTGGGTCGCTTTGCTGGGCCGCGTCACCGGCAGCCTGCAGTTGTCGCCACGCATGACCTGGGCCGTCGTATTGAGCGTCGTCGGCGTCATCGTCATCGGAGCCGGCAGCATGCGCGTTGGCATGACGACGCTGACGGGCGATCTGCTGGCGCTCGCCGGCGCCGTCTGCATGGGGAGCTATCTTCTCATCGCGCAACGCGTCCAGCGCACGCTCGATTTCGGCCCGTATGTCCTGCTCGTATACGGCATCGCCGCGTCCTTCCTGTGGGTTGCGGCGCTGGTATCCGGGGAACAGGTACACGGATTCAATGCGAAAACGTGGTCGGCACTCATCGGGATCGCGGTCGTGTCGCAGGTGATCGGCCACTCGGGCTACAACTGGTCGCTCCGTCACCTGCGGCCGGACTTCGTCGCAGTCACGCTCCTCGGAGAACCAGTCCTCGCCTCGCTGCTCGGCTTGGCGCTTTTCGGCGAGGGCATACCGCCCGCAACGCTCGCCGGCGGCGCGATCATCCTGGCAGCGATTGCGATGGCTGCACGGGCACAACTCGAGGCGCCATCGCAGGCCGGCGGCGCCGGCGCCACGCGCGGTAGCCGAGAAGCAGCGTGAGACCCGCTGCATACAGCAGCGGCTCGCGTACATCGGCCTTCACCTGCCAGTAGAAGTGCCAGACGCCGAGAATCGCGACCACGTAGACGAGTCGATGCAGTGTCTGCCAGCGGCGGCCGAGCTTGCGCATCATGCGATTGGTCGATGTCACCGCGAGCGGAATGAGCAACAGGAAACCGGTGAAGCCAATCGTGATGTACGGCCGCTTGGCGATGTCTTCGATGACGGCCGAGAGGTCGAGCGACTGATCAAGGAAGAGGTAGTTCGAAAAATGCAGGGCTGCGTAAGTGAATGCAAAAAGTCCCAGCATGCGCCTGAGGCGCAGGAGCGCGTTCACACCTGTGAGTTGTCGTAGCGGCGTCACGCATAACGTGATCAACAGGAAATTGAGCGTCCACTTGCCGAAGGTGTCCTGGATCTCGTCGATCGGGTTGGCGCCGAGTGAAACTCCGGCGAAGCCGAACGCGCCCGCCACCATCCGCCCGAGCGGCAACAGGCACGCCACGAACAGCAGCGGTTTGTAGATCCAGCGGATCTGCTGCTCGAAAGTCATGGACCGCAACCACCTGGCCCCACGAAATTGAGTGACACGTGAGGACCCAAACATCCGCGCTTGTATGCCACTCATTTTCGTGGGTGGTCCAGGCACGCGTCAGTAGTACTTGCGCAGGTCCATGCCGCGATAGAGGGACGCCACTTCTGCCGCGTAGCCGTTGAACATCAAGGTCGGTTGGCGCGCGGCAAACACGGCCGAGCCGATGCGACGCTCGCGCGCCTGGCTCCAGCGCGGGTGATCGACCTCGGGATTGACGTTGGCATAGAAGCCATACTCATTCGGCGCCGCCACGTTCCATGCTGTTCGGGGCTGGCGCTCCGTAAAGCGAATTTCCACGATCGACTTTATTCCCTTGAAGCCGTACTTCCACGGCACCACGAGGCGCAGTGGCGCGCCGTTCTGATTCGGCAGCACGCGTCCGTAGAGTCCAGCAACCATCAACGTCAGAGGATGCATCGCTTCATCCATGCGCAGCCCTTCGACGTATGGCCAGTCGAGCACGGCGTACTGCTGGCCCGGCATCTGTTTTCGATCGACCAGCGTCTTGAAGGCGACGTACTTTGCTTTCGAGGTCGGCTTGAAGCGCCGGATCAGGTCGCGCAGCGGGAATCCAACCCACGGGATCACCATCGACCATGCTTCGACGCAACGCAGACGATAGATGCGTTCCTCGAGCGCATGCGGCTTCAGGATGTCCTCCAGCGTGAACTTCCCGGTGACTTCCGCCTCGCCTGCAATCGTCACCGACCACGGCTGCGTCCGCAGCGTATGAGCGTTGGCTGCGGGGTCGGCCTTGCCGGTGCCGAACTCGTAGAAATTGTTGTAGCTGGTGATGTCCTCGAACGTGTTCGGGGCGTCCGTGACGCTCAGCTTGGCATTGCGCGCGAACTTGAGCTTGGTACCGGCCGGCTCAGCCGCAAATGCGGGCATTGCCAACGTGGCGCCGGCCGCGACGGCGGCAGTCAGGATCTGGCGACGGTTGAGATAGTCACCGTGCGGTGTGATCTCCGATGGTTTGATTCGAAGGGACTGGTGCATTCGCCTGAGCATTTCGTTGCTGGCCGGTATTCAGTTTCGCACGGACATTCAACTGTTGATATGACCGGCAATTCATCCGAATAATTTCCGGCGAAACGCCCGGGCACTGGATCACATCGACCCTGCCAGCCCCAGGCCACCCTACCGGGCGGGCCGGAGCGCGTTCCGGAAGACATAGTTCGCCACACGGCTTCCCATCACGATCCCCTCGGTGGCATCGAACTGCCAGTGGATGCCGAGATAGATGCGGCTTTGGGCATTCTCCGCGGCTGCGTCACTGAGGCGCAGGTAGCTGCGGGGCGACAACGGGCGAACGGTGCCCTGGTTGTCGGTAGTGAGCCCGTTCAGCTCGTCCGATGTAAACGTGAACGGTATGTCGTCGGTACCATAGAAGAGGGCGATGCTCTCGAAGGTCGCCGCTCCGAAAGTCGCGTGACCGGAAGGGTACGCAGGAAATGGCGGCGTGAAATTGCCGGCGATCTGGTTGCTGGCCGGCGCGCCGAGGTAGTGCCAGTGCGTATCGCCGCGCGTATCGCGGTTGTGGTCTCCTTCCCCAGTGGGACCGGTGCCCCGATCAGCCTCCTGGATTCCCAGGATGGGCCGCCAGAAATCGTAGTGGTACTTCGATTCCCAGCACGCGATACCGGCATCTGCCTGGGCCAGGTTGACGAGAGCGAACAGACGCGCGTTCTCGACCACGGTGTTGCTCATCTGCTCGGCAATTGCGCGAGTGATCTGGTTGTAGAGCCGCGGCGGCGTCCCCAACCCTGGTCCCCCGTCGTAAGCCCAGTAGAGGCCGATTTCGGTTTGCTCCACGGTGCGCTGCGTGGCCGTCTCGACGCCGTTGCCGCCGAGCCGCTTCGCGTCGTTGAAGGCCTCCGCATAGGCGCGGCTGTGCAATAGCGGTGGCGGGGGCGAGCGGAACTGGGCTCCATTGCGGATCACGAACGGCCTGACGGCACCCCAATGCGGTCCCAGATAACCCTGGCTGGGGTGAAACGGATCAACGCGGTGCCGACCCGGCAGATCGCTGGCCGTATGGTCCGGTACCGCGTTTGCGCCATCGTTGCGCCGGCTGGCGAGCAGCCGCTCGGCAACCTTGCGTCCGATCTGGACCCCAAGATCTCTCGCGGAACTGGCGCGCAGCAGGGCCAAGTGCCGTCGCCAGGCGTCATCGAAGACTGCCTGCTGAGCAGGGTAGAGCGCGGTCAGTGTGTCATGCGCAGCCGTGGCCACGGCGGCATCGATCGAGGCGTGCGCCCCACGCTCCAATCGCACGCGCGTCAGATACGGCCGATATGAACCGTCGATCGAATTGACCGCGTCAAAGACAGCGGCATGCACGATTGCCAGTGCACGCGATGAAGGTCCCGGGCCACCCTGTTGAGGTGCACCGAAGGTGCCACTGTGATCCTCGGCGTTGGCCTGCAGTGCAAGGGCGTTCCAGTGCAGCACCGGATCGCCCACCGGGCTCGCGGGCGGCCGCGACCCCGATGGACGTCCCGGAGTTTCGTTGGACTCGGCGTACACTGGTTGCACGGCCAGGATGATGGAGATCAGGCCGCTGCTCATGGCAGCAAGTGCACGCCAATACATGGGGTGTCCTCCTCTGACTGATTGATCGGCTGATCACAGTGATCGCAGGAAATTCAGCAGATCCTGCTGGCTCCGGCCAGGCAGGCTGGCGAAATTTCCGATGACCCTATTCGCTTCGGAGGCCGCGAACTGCGAATTGCCGGTGCTGGCGTGTTCCTGGATAGCGCGCACCAGGTCACGCGTGCGTCCATCGTGCAGGAAGAACAAGCGCTGTCCGAGTCCCCATAGCGGGGCTGTGCGGAACTCGTCACCCGCAGCCAGTCCCTGCTCGACGTTGTCCGCCAGCCGCGGCCCCATGCTGTGCAGGGCGAGGTCGGAGAACAGATTGGCGTCCTTGTACTGCAGCGCTGCAACCGTGGCGTTGCCGGTTTTCATCGTAGGCGTGTGGCACAGAGCACATCCGATATCCGCAAACAGCTGCCGGCCGCGCGTGATGGAAGTCGAACCACCAGGAGTGGTGAGCGATGCGGTCGGCGGCGCAAGCAGGCGCATGAAGACGGCGAAGTTCTCGATCGCGCTTACAACCGGGAGACCACTGGTCGCATCCAAAGCCGTTACATCGTTTGGATGCGACGTGTACTGGCACATTGCGGTCTGGTCGCGCTCGTTCTGGAACAGCTCGCTGGTAATTCCCATCTCGACGTTGTAGGCCTCGCCCGAGAACAGCAGCAGGGACACGACCTGCGCTTTCCAGCCGAAACGCGTGATCGTTCCATCGTTGCCATTGCGATTGAGGCGGCCGCTGATGCCGGCTCGTGACTTGGCCCCCGAGTTTGATGACAGATTGGCCAGGAGAGTGGTGTCCGGAATGCTCTCCATGAGTCCGCTGCCAAACAGGGGTGTCGGGATGCGGAAAATGACATTCTTGCGGGCCAGTTGCGCCTCGAATTCGTCCTGGACGATCGTGCAGCCGGTGGCATCGCCTGTGCCGTCGACCCGCCCGCTGATCACGAACAGACCGTGCACGCCGCCATCGCGGCTGCCGTTGGAGTTGAACTTGAAGCGCGCCTCGCGCACTGGACCATCGGGACGAATGAAGGAGGGCACTGTGTTGCTCGCACCGAAGGCGGTCGCCAGTGCGACCTGAGGATTCAGCGCCGGTGAAGTGCCGCCAATCTCCGGATGGAGGTGACAGCCGCCGCAACTATCAAGGTTGAACCGCGGCCCCAATCCGTCGGCGATGCCTTCAGCTTCCTCGAAGTCCTCGAGCCCTACCTGGAAAAAGTCCAGCTCATACTGCGTCAGATTGGGTAGCGGATCGCCGGCGCCGGCAATACCACCGCGCACGCCAGGATCGCGCGCGCGGTCGTCCGACTCGACGACTGCAGAAGTTCCAAGCAAGAGAATGCTAAATCCGGTCAGCCAGGACCGGGTGATTGCTCGTTTCATGGCTTCCCCCCTGTGATTGCACCTGTGCCGCGCACGGCACTTCGCTGCAACGGGCGATCACCGCCCGCTGGCTTGCAGGAGAGACGAAACAGGCAGCAGCGCGGGCATTCGAACCCGCGAGAAGGATCAGCCAAGAAGCCGGCCCCGGAATGAGACTGATCGCCTGGCAACCCCGCTGTCTTTGGGAGCGCTCCCCACAAGACCGGTGGCTTTGCGTCCCCACCTCGCGGTGGGTTTGCCCTTTACAGCGCCTCCCGTGTCAACGACGCGATTGCCGAAAGCCCATCCCCCAGCCGGGCTCGCTCAGTGATGAACGAGCGGCCCGTCGTACGCGCTGACCCGTTGGGAAGAATTGCAGCAAGAGACGTGCCGCTCCTCACAATCTGCCTCAAGTCATTGAATGACAGCGCTTGCGGATCGAGGAGTCGGAGCTCGAAAACGGGACACTGTCACGGAAGTGTCGGCATCCGTCGACAGCTCGTGCTCACACGGGTCGTAAGCGATTGAAAGTGATCCGTGGCGCCAGTCGCTCTTTGGCGACGCTGACGAGGGGCGTGCCAGCTCAGCTCTGCGGAACTGCAGTTGAGATGGGTCGCGATGAACGGTGGGAAGCGCGTGGGCGATCGACGAGCCGCATCAGGGCTGCGATCACCACGAACGTGACTGCAAGAAAGACGATCTGCATCGCGCTCGGCTGATCGTCGTATCCGATCAACGCACCCAGGACTTCTCCAGCCAGGCTGTTTTCCGGCAGCAGACCGGAGCTGTCCCACAGCGGTTCGACGAGTGCCGGGATCAGGCCGGCTTGCACGAGGAATCCCGCTGCCTGGCTCGCCATACCCGCGGCCAGCAGCAGGATCATCCAGCTGGTCACCGTGAACAGATGTCGCGTAGGAATCCGCAACAGGCCGAAATACATCAGACCGCCGAGTGCCATGCCGCCGAGGAGACCCAGAAACGAGCCGCCCCACAACGCGACGGGCTGAGCGCCGCCCGCCGCGATGCCGTACAGGAACAAAACGATTTCGGAGCCTTCGCGAAGCACGGCGAGACCGACGACCACGAGCAGCATGCTGAGTGGTTTCAAGCCGGAGCTGACGGCGTCGCCCACACTCTGCATCTGCAGCGCGAGCTCGCGGCCATGGCTCTTCATCCAGACGTTGTGCCAGCCGAGCATTGCCGTCGCGAGCAGCAGCACGCCCGCGTTGAAGACCTCCTGGCCGACTCCGGAGAGCGCCATCGCAATCGCTTCGGCGAAACCCGCCACGATGACTGACCCGCCGACGCCCGCGCCGATGCCAGCCAGCACCCACAGTCCTCGTCTCGGCACGCCGCGGGATGCGGCGAGCACGATGCCTACGATGAGAGCAGCCTCGAGAACTTCACGCAGGACGATGATGAGGGCCTGAAGCACGGGTGGCCTACTGCGCGACCAGCACGCCCTGGGCAGTGTCCATGTTGAACTCGCCGAAGAATTCGTAACGGCCGGGCTTGAGCGGTCCCACCATCACGATGATCCGGCTTTTCCCCGGCACGATCTTTTCGCGGTTCAGGCTGTAGCTCTCGAACTCCTCCGGCGTCGGGTCCAGGTTCTCGACCACGAGCTTGATCTTCTGACCCGCCGCCACCTTGAGCTCAGCCGGCTGGAAGCGGTGGTCCTTGATCACCAGCTTGTATTCGACGGGATCGGCCGCGAATGAGGCTGCGAGGAGGGCGAACGACAGCGGCAGGGCAACGACGAGGCGCTTCAACATCGCATCAGTTCCAATCTCATAAGACTCTGCACGGGATATTGCCGCAGATGAGAATGATTTGCAATTGGCTTTCTGTCGCGAGCGCTTACTGCTTTCTATCAGAGAGTTACGGCTGGATAGTGAGATTCATTCTAGCGGTATCTGCGCCTGACTCGGCGAATTCATGCGTGACCGGCACCGCTCGCGGTGGCCTCGAATGGCCAGCCGATCGCAATGCCCGCGCGCGCCGCCGCGAGTGTCGCGTTGGTCGAGCCGTTCACGAGGTGGGCAGTCTCACAAGCCCGCAGATGAATGACGTCGGCGGCGCTGTTGCCATAGGCAATGATGTGAGTGCCGGAGTACCTCTCTCGCAGCGCTTGCACACCGAGAAGCTTTTCCTCGGCGCGCCGGTTCACGGTGGTCAGTTCTCCCGAAAGAACCATTCCGTCCCAGCGCACGCCAGTGCAGATGGTCTCGTTGAATCTCAGCTCGCGGGCGATCGCTGGGACGTAGAGATCGGGGCTGGCCGACATGAGCACCAGGTAGTCGCCCCGCGCGCGATGCAGGGCGACTCGTTTCAAGGCCGCGGGGTGCATGCCGTTGCGAACGAGTCGGGCGACAAACTGCCGATTCCACTGTGCGATCTCGGCGCGCGATGCGCCGCGCAGTCCCGCGACGATCAATGCCTGCTTCAACTCGCCACGATCGTGGTGGCGAAAGAAATAGCGCAAGACCTGCCAGGGCATGGTGATCAGGCGCGGCAGCCGCAGCGGGTGCCGCAGGCAGAAGCCGAAAACGTAGGGTACCAAGCTGTCGCGCCGCGTGAGGGTACCGTCTAGGTCGAAGAGAGCGATGCGCATACGTGCAATTTAACCAGACCCACCCGCCGCTCCGAAACGCAGTGGCGACGTCGCTGCCCTATTGTGCCCGGATTGCCCCTGCAGATTGCCACGATAGACGTGGACGCTATGGCCGGTGCGACGAACAAGGGAGCCGGTCATGGGAGCTGCGAAATATGTGAATCCTCTGCTCGGCAAAGTGCTCGCGATCAGCGGGGTGACCCTGGTGCTCCTGATGCCATTGGAGCGGCTCGATAACCTGGTCGGTGAGCGCGCCGGCATGCGGGAGCTTGCGAGCCAGAAGGTTGCCGAAGGGTGGAGTGGCCCGCAGACGGTCGGCGCCCCGATCCTGAGTGTGACCGTGGAAAGCGAGTTTGAGGAGCGCGGGCGCAAGTTCCGCACGCGCGCGGTCCGTCGCATGCTGGCCGCGAACGCCGAGATCCGCGGCGAAATCAGACCGCAATTGCGTCGCGTTGGCATCTACAGGGTGCCGGTCTACGAAGCGCCGTTGCAGATCTCCGGCATCTTTTCGCCGGATGCCGTAGCGCCGCTCCTGACACCGGACCCGCAGCGAACAGTTCTCTGGTCAACAGCGATGCTGTTCATCCCGATCGGCGAGGTGCGCGGAATCCGCGAAATGACCACGGTGCGCTGGGGCGATCGGCAACTGCAATTACAGCCTGCGAAGTACGACGGGATTACGGGTGTGGCCGCGGAAGTCGACGCGTCACGGCTGCGCGATGGCGAGACGGGCGAGTTCCGGTTCGAGTTTACGCTGGCGGGTAGTAGCAGCCTGCGTGCGCTCCCGCTGGCTCGTACGACGAACGTCCGCCTCAAGTCGAGCTGGCAGCATCCGTCATTCGACGGCGCCTTTCTGCCGAGCTACACGCTCGACGAGCAAGGCTTTGAGGCACGCTGGCAAGTGCTGGAACTCAATCGCGGCTTCCCACAGTCCTGGGAGGACAACACCGTGCGGCGCAATGCCATCGAATCGGTGGCGTTCGGCGTAAACCTGTTTCAACCCGTAGACACCTATCATCGCAACGAGCGAGCGAGCAAGTACGCGCTGCTCTTCATTTCGCTCACATTCATGAGCGTCTTCCTGTGGGAGCAGGTGAGCGGCGCGCGTATCCATGCGATGCAGTATCTGTTCGTGGGGTTTGCATTGTGCGTGTTCTATCTGCTGCTGCTGGCACTGAGCGAACACGTGCCGTTTGGCTATGCGTACCTGATTGCCGCTGTCGCGCAGGCCGCACTCGTCGGCATTTACATGGGCAGTGGACTGAAGAACGGCTGGATCGGACTCATCGTCAGCAGCGTGTTGAGCGCAGTGTTCGGGCTGCTGTATCTGCTGATCCTTTCGGAGCAGTACTCATTGCTGCTCGGCGCGGTGTTCGTCTTCGCCGTGCTGGCAGCGCTGATGCTCGCAACACGCCGAACGGACTGGTACGCGGTGAGCGGCCGCGCGAAACAAGCCGTCGCTGGTGAGGACTAAAAGGGGATGCCGATGCCGAGTTCAGGCCGCCTTGCCGCTGGCGAGCTGCCGCAGGACGTAGTGAAGGATTCCGCCGTGCTGGAAATAGTCGCGCTCCTTCGGTGTATCGATCCGCACGCGAACCTGGAAGCGGATCAGCGCACCTGTGGCAGGCGTTGCGGTGACGCTCACGACCTTCCCGGTGCCGCCATCGACACCGCTGATGCTGAACACTTCGCGACCGGTCAACCCGAGGCTCTGCGCATTTTCGCCTTCGCGATACTGGAGCGGCAGGACGCCCATGCCGATGAGATTGGAGCGGTGGATGCGCTCGTAGCTTTCCGCGATCACTGCTTTCACACCGAGCAGCATCGTGCCCTTTGCGGCCCAGTCGCGTGAGGAACCACTGCCGTATTCCTTGCCGGCCAGGATGACGAGCGGCGTACCCTCCAGCTTGTAGCGCATGGCGGCGTCATAGATGCTCATTTGCTCGCCGCTCGGGATGTGCAACGTCACGCCGCCTTCGGATCCAGGCAGTAACAGGTTGCGCAGGCGGATGTTGGCAAACGTGCCGCGCATCATGACTTCGTGATTCCCTCGGCGTGCGCCGTAGGAATTGAAATCGACCGGCTGCACGCCGAGAATCATCAGGTACTTCGCGGCCGGACTGGTCTTCGAGATGTTGCCGGCGGGCGAAATGTGATCGGTCGTGACCGAGTCCCCGAGCAGCGCCAGCACCCGCGCGCCTGCGATGTCACTGACGGCAGCTGGTTGCATGGTCATGCCGTCGAAGTAAGGCGGGTTCTTGACGTACGTCGATGCCTGGTCCCACGCGTAGAGCCTTCCTTTCGGGATGCGGATCGAGTTCCAGTTTTCATCGCCCGCGAACACGCTGGCATAGCTCTTGCGGAACATCGCCGGGTCGACGGTCTTAAGTATGAGATCGTGGACGTCGCGATCGTTCGGCCAGACGTCCTTGAGATAGACCGGCTTCCCATCGCTGCCGGAGCCCAATGGCTCGGACGCGAGATCGAGGTCGAGCGTGCCGGCCAGCGCATAGGCCACGACAAGCGGTGGCGAGGCAAGGAAGTTCATTTTGACTTCGGGGTGTATGCGGCCTTCGAAATTGCGATTGCCCGAAAGTACGGCGCAACCCACGATGTCGCCCTGTTTCACGCCCGCGGAAATTTCTGGCCGAAGCGGGCCGGAATTGCCGATGCAGGTCGTGCAGCCGTAGCCCACCGTGAAGAAACCGAGCGCACCGAGATCGTCGAGCAGGTTGGCCCTGGCGAGATAATCCGTCACCACGCGCGATCCGGGCGCCAGGCTTGTCTTGACCCAGGGCTTCGCCGCGAGGCCACGCTTGCGGGCGTTGCGGGCGAGGAGCCCGGCGCCGACCATTACGGCGGGATTGGACGTGTTGGTGCAACTCGTGATCGCGGCGATGAGAACGGCGCCATCTTTGAGTTCGAGCGATTTCCCGTCCAGGCTGACAGTGGCCATGCCGGTGGCCTGCGGATTCTTCTGGCCGCGCTCTTCCGCCATCCTCCGCACATTCGCCCGGTAAACCGCCTTGGCGGTGCGCAGCGGTACGCGATCCTGTGGCCGGCGCGGACCGGCAAGGCTGGGTTCTACCGTGGCGAGGTCGAGTTCCAGGACGTCGGTGTATTGCGCCGGCGCCTGACCGTCTTCGCGCCACATCCCCTGAGCTCTTGCATACGCTTCGACCAGCTCAATGTGCTCCTTCGAGCGACCCGAGAGCTCGAGGTAGCGCAGCGTCTCGGGGTCGATCGGGAACATCGCGCACGTGCTGCCGAATTCGGGGGACATGTTGGCGATCGTCGCGCGATCGGCGAGCGGCAAACCCGACAACCCGTCACCGAAGAACTCAACGAACTTGTCGACCACGCCCTTCTTGCGCAGCATTTCGGTTACCGTCAACACGAGGTCAGTCGCGGTGCCGCCGGGCTTGAGGCCGCCGGTGAGCTTCAAGCCGATGACCTGCGGAATGAGCATGGTGACCGGCTGCCCCAGCATCGCAGCCTCGGCCTCGATGCCACCGACGCCCCAGCCGAGCACGCCGAGCGCGTTCACCATCGTGGTGTGAGAGTCGGTTCCAACCAACGTATCCGGATAGGCATGGCGCGCGCCGTCGCGTTCCTCATCGAACACCACGCGTGCGAGGTGCTCGATGTTCACCTGGTGAACGATGCCCGTGTTGGGGGGGACGACCTTGAAGTTATCGAAGGCCGTCTGGCCCCACCGCAGGAAGGCATAGCGCTCGGCGTTGCGCTGGAACTCGATCTGGTTGTTGATCGCGAGCGCGCGCACCGAACCGTACTCATCGACCTGGACGGAATGATCGATGACCAGCTCAGCCGGGGCGAGCGGGTTGATCTCCTCGGGCTTGCCGCCGAGCTTGACCATCGCTTCCCGCATCGCCGCCAGGTCGACGATCGCGGGCACGCCGGTGAAATCCTGCATGATCACTCGCGCTGGCGTGAACGAAATCTCGTGGCTGGGCTGCGCCTTGGGGTCCCAGTTGAGCAGTGCTTCGATGTCAGCACGGGTCACTGTCACGCCGTCCTCGGAACGCAGCAGGTTCTCGAGCAGGATCTTGAGCGAATACGGCAGGCGCGCCGGGTTGTGGCCCTGCAGGGCGGCAAGGCTGAACATTTCGTACGTGCGGGTGCCGACCTGCAACGACTTGCGGGCCCTGAAACTGTCGCTCATGAGTCCTCCGGGAAGGCCCGGCATGACAGCCAGGCAAAGCGGACGCAAATTATATCGGCATCGACACCGACAGCGCACGAGACGCGGCAGCCAGCGCACGGCTCTCGAGCGCCGCTTCGATAACCCCGCCGCCGAGACATTCCTCACCGTCATAGAACACCGCGAATTGTCCCGGCGTGACGGAGCGTTGCGGCGATTCAAATGTCACGCGCGCACCACCATCAATCAGCTCGACCGTGCAGGCCTGATCCTTCTGACGGTAGCGCGTCTTGACCCAGCAGCTCAGGCGGCCACCATGAAGTTGCGACGACAGCCAGTGAACCGGGCCCGTTCTCAGCCCGCCGGCGTAGAGCAGAGGATGATCGTCTCCTTGCACGACTACGAGCACGTTGCGGGCCAGGTCCTTCCGGGCCACGTACCAGGCAGCCTCGTCTGTGCCCGCAACCCCACCGATGCCCAGACCCTGCCGCTGGCCAAACGTGTAGTACATCAGGCCCTGATGACGTCCGACCACTTCGCCCGTGGGCGTCTCCATGTCTCCGGGCTGCGCCGGAAGATACCGCGACAGGAATTGCTGGAAGGGCCGTTCGCCGATGAAGCAGATGCCCGTGCTGTCCTTCTTGTCGAACACCGGCAGTACGGTCTCGCGCGCAATCTGGCGCACGACTGCCTTCGTCAGGTGACCGAGCGGGAACAGGACTTGCGGCAGGACAACGCGGTCGATCGAATGCAGGAAGTAACTCTGGTCCTTGGCGGGATCGCAGCCCTTGAGCAATCGCCAGCGATCGCGTTCGTGACTGACGCGCGCGTAATGACCGGTGGCGAAATACTCGCCACCCAGCCGGCGTGCATAGTCGAGGCACACGCCGAACTTGATCTCCCGGTTGCACAGGACATCGGGATTCGGCGTGCGCCCCGCGCGGTATTGACTCAGGAAGTCATCGAACACGCGCTGGCGGTATTCCGCCGCAAAGCTCACCTTGTGAAGCGGAACCTCCAATACGTCGCAGACGCGTCGGGCATCCTGATAGTCCTCGGCCGTCTTACAGTAGCCGTCCTCATCCTCGTCCCAGTTGCTCATGAAGAGCGCCTGGACGCGAAATCCCTGCTCCTTGAGCAGCAGGGCGGCGACAGCGGAATCGACGCCCCCTGAGAGAGCAACGATGACGAGCGGGCGGGGGGAGGTCATGGACGCCATTATAGGTGGCGACCATGTCGAGTGGCGCGGCGAGGGTTACACCACCGCGGCGCGGCTTTCGAGGTCGTCCGGGGGCAGGTGGTTGAGGAGCGCGAGCGGAAAGCGCACACCGGCGAGCCAGTCATCGACACATCGCATGACGAGTGGCGAGCGCAATCGATTCTGATACGCGAGCAATTGCGCTCGCGACAACCAGTGGGTCCTGACAATCCCGTCATCGAGCGCGCGACCCGGATCGTGCCCCGACAGCGAGCCCGTGAATGCGATTCGCAGGTATGAACGGCCGCTCTGCGGGTTTTTCCACAAGTAGATGCCAACGAGGGAGTCGGGGACCAGGGTGGAGGCGGTTTCTTCGAGCGTCTCGCGCACGACCGCGTCGATCAGCGATTCGCCATCCTCGACGTGCCCGGCGGGCTGGTTGTAGACCAGCCGGCGTCCGACGCGCTCTTCGACGATCAGGAACCTGTCGCGCTCTGCGACAACTGCGGCGACCGTGAGTTCAGGCTTCCAGGTCATGCGCGCGGTTCAGGCCTGTCAGCCTCTCATCTGGCGGACTTCAGGCTCGGGCTCGCTCGCATGCCACACTTCATCGAAGTACGTACGGTACTTGCGTGCGACTGCGGTGTCGTTCATGTCAACCATGCCGTCCCAACGCGTGGCCTGCAGCCGGTAGACCAGCGCGTGATCGTCGGCGATCAGGAACGCCGAGGCGTTGTTACGCAGATCCGCGTGCACGTTGCGCAGATCGATATAGGTCGTCAGCCGGCGCGCCATGGCGAGAAAGCGGTTTCCCTCGCGGATAGTTCGTGCGGGTTCCGAGATCAGGACGCGAACGCGCGCATAGCTGCGTCCCAGCACCAGCCGTTTGACCACTTCGAGAAAGGCGTGCTGGTCATACAGCTGCGGTTCGAGATCCGGGGTGTAGATGCAGAGATTGCGGCGCGCGGTGGCGGCCACCTTGACCACGGCTTCGCGCACCTCGTCGAGCGTCGTGAGAATGCTGCGCGAACCCGAGTCGTCGGGCGCCGTGGCTGCAGGCTCTCCGGATTCGACCAGACCCATCATGGGGTCAGTTGCCTCGACATACGCTGATGCGGAATTCCCACTTCGTCGAAGATCGGGCCCTGGGGTTCGAAACCATGCTGCAGATAGAACTGCAGCGCGCGTACCTGCGCATGTAGATAAACGGTCTTCATTCCCTGACGACGCGCTTGTGTCACGAGCCACTCCAGCAGTCCTCCCCCTAAACCCCGACCGCGGAATTCAGCCAGAACTGCGAGGCGGCCAATCTTACCGGTGGCTTCGAGGCGTCCCGTGCCAACTGCATCACGTTTCGCTGTAAGTATAAGTACGTGCAGGCAACGCGGGTCGGCGTCGTCCCATTCATCCGCTTCGGAAACGCCCTGTTCGTCGATGAATACCGCACGCCGCACGCGCTGCACGGCCGGGCGATCGTGCTGCCACGTTGCGGAAACTATTGTGAATTTTGTGTCTAGGGAGGTCAGATATCGCGCGCGAGGTCGGCCGCGAGACCGATGTAGGTTTCGGGCGTGAGTCCGAGCAGGCGCTGGCGCGCCGCGGCGGGAAGCTCAAGGGAGCCGATGAATGCGTGCAGGCGCTCGCGATCGACGGGCTGCCCGCGGGTGAATGCCTTCAGGCGCTCGTAACCGTCCGGCACGCCATACGCACGCATGACGGTCTGCACGGGTTCGGCAAGCACTTCCCACGCGGACGCGAGATCGGCTGCCAGACGTGCCGGATCGACTTCGAGGCGGGCGAGACCGCGCTTGATGCCTTGAATGGCAAGCACCGAGTGGGCGAGCGCGACACCGATATTTCGCAACACCGTCGAATCGGTGAGATCGCGCTGCCAGCGCGATACGGGCAGCTTGTCCGCAAAGTGTCTCAGCAGTGCATTGGCAAGACCGAGGTTGCCCTCGGCATTCTCGAAGTCAATCGGGTTCACCTTGTGCGGCATGGTCGAGGAGCCGACTTCCCCTGCCAGGCTCCGCTGCCGGAAATATCCGAGGGATATGTAGCCCCAGAAATCGCGGGCCGCATCGATCAACACGGTATCGAGCCCGGCCACGGCGTCGCAGTACTCTGCGATCCAGTCGTGCGGCTCGATCTGCGTCGTGTATCCATTCCACTTCAACTGCAGCGACTCGACGAATTCGCGCGCCAGCACCGGCCATGGAACCTGCGGAAATGCGGCGACATGGGCGTTGAAATTACCGACCGCGCCATTCAGCTTGCCGAGGATCTCGACCCGCGCATACCGCTCCTGCGCGCGACGCAGCCGCGCGACGAAATTGGCCATCTCCTTGCCCAGAGTCGTCGGACTGGCTGCCTGACCGTGAGTGCGGGCCAGCATTGGCGTTGCGGAGTGTCGGTGAGCAAGGGCTCGCAATTGTTCCGTGAGCTCGGACGCTGCGGGAAGCAGGACCTCGCTGCGCGCTTCGGACAGCATCAGGGCATAGGCGAGGTTGTTGATGTCTTCGGACGTGCAGGCGAAATGCACGAGCTCGCGCTGCGCGGCGTCAGCACCGGCCGCGTGCAGGCACTCGCGTACGTAGTACTCGACCGCCTTGACGTCGTGATTGATGCGCGTTTCGATGCTCTTCACGGCAGCCACGTCAATGCTCTGTGGATCGTGCGCCAGCCGCTCGATCTCCTTTAGCAAAGCAGTAGACGGCTTCTTGAGCGCACCGGACGGGAGGCGCTGGCTCAGGTACTGCCACCACAGAGCTTCGATACGGACACGGAGCCGGATGAGTCCCGCTTCGCTGCACAATCGGCGCAGCTCCTTGAGCCTCGCCGAGTAGCGGCCATCGACGGGAGAGAGTGCCTCGAGCTCGGTAGAAGTCATGGCGTCATCGACCCTGCCGTTTTCGGGTCATGCCGTAATCGGTTGATAATGTTAGGATACAGCATCATATCGCAAGTGCCGCTCACGGCGGGTCGTTACCTGCCTTCGCCGCGCATTCGCCGCGTGCACACGTAAGAGATTCGCGGGAGCCAACGATGTCCGAGTCGAAGTTCCGCACCGAGCGCGACAGCATGGGTGAGCTCAAGGTGCCCGCCGATGCTCTGTGGGGCGCACAGACGCAGCGCGCGGTGCAGAACTTTCCGATGAGCGGGCTCAAGATGCCGCGCGACTTCATTCGCGCGCTCGGCCTCATCAAGCATTCGGCGGCGGCGGCCAATCGCGACCTCGGCGGACTCGACGCGGCGATCGCGCAGGCGATCGGCGCCGCGGCGCTCGAGGTTGCCGATGGACGTCACGATGCGCAGTTTCCGGTCGATGTATTCCAGACTGGTTCCGGCACCAGCTCGAACATGAATGCGAATGAAGTGATCGCTGCGCTGGCCAGCCGGTCTCTCGGCAGCGCCGTGCATCCCAACGATCACGTCAACATGGGCCAGAGCAGTAACGACGTCATCCCGACCGCAATCCACGTGAGCGCAGCCCTCGCGCTCGAGCAGAAGCTTCTGCCGGCGCTCAGGGTCCTGCAGAGCACGATCGATCGCCGTGCGCGTGAACTCGCCAATGTCGTGAAGACCGGGCGCACGCACCTCATGGATGCGATGCCGGTAACCCTGGGCCAGGAGCTTGGCGCCTGGCGCACGCAGATCGAGCATGCAAGCGCGCGACTGGAGGGCACGCGGCCGCGACTGCTGGCGCTGGCCCAGGGCGGCACCGCCGTCGGGACCGGGATCAATGCGCACCCCGAGTTCGGCCGCCGATTTGCGGCCAAGCTGGCCACGACTACCGGCCTTGGCTTCAAACCGAGCCGTGACTACTTCGAGTCCCTGAGCAGCCAGGATGCGGCAGTCGAGCTCTCCGGGCAGCTCAAGGTGCTCGCGGTCAGCCTGACCAAGATTGCCAACGATCTGCGCTGGATGAACAGCGGTCCGCTGGCCGGCCTGGGCGAGATCGCGTTGCCGGCGCTCCAGCCCGGAAGCAGCATCATGCCCGGCAAAATCAACCCGGTGATCCCCGAAGCGGTCGCAATGATCGCCGCGCAGGTCATCGGCAACGACGCCACGATTACGCTCGCCGCCCAGGCGGGCAACTTTCAACTGAACGTCATGTTGCCCGTGATCGCGCACAATCTTCTGCAAAGCCTCGAATTGCTCGCCAATGCAGCGCGCACGCTTGCGGAGAGTGCGATCGCCGGATTCACGGTCAATCACGCGCGACTGGCCGAGGCGCTCGACCGTAATCCGATTCTCGTGACGGCTCTCAATCCGGTGATCGGTTACGAGAAGGGAGCGGCGATCGCAAAGCAGGCGTATCGGGAAGGGAAGCCCATTCGCGAGATTGCGCAGAAGATGACCGGGCTGGCCAAGGAAGAGCTCGATCGGCTGCTCGATCCCGCCGAGCTGACCAAGGGTGGCATCAAAGGTGGCGGCAGCTCCCGCTGATACGGACGCGGTGACTCGCACGGATCGCAACCAGACACTGAGCGGCGACTCGCAAATCCGCACCCGCTTGCGCGAACGCCTTGGCCGCGCGCCCGCGGTACAGGGCGATGATGCGTTCCTGGCGGGACTACCACCGGAGCTGTCGGCGAGTTTCAGCCATCTGTTGCCGGCCACCCCAGTCCCGGCGGCGGTCCTGATCCCAATCGTCGATCACGTGCAGCGGCTCACGGTTTTGCTCACGCAGCGCGCTGCGGATCTCAAGAATCACGCCGGCCAGATCAGTTTTCCGGGTGGCCGCATCGAAAGCTTTGACACCGGGCCGCTGCAAGCCGCGCTCCGTGAAACCGAGGAAGAAATCGGCCTCGAGAGTCGTTTCATCGACGTGGTGGGCTACTTGCCCGATCACCTGATCATCAGCGGGTATCGCGTCACACCGGTCGTGGCCTTCATTCGCCCCGGATTCGAGCTCCGGCTCGACACCACCGAAGTCACCGACGCGTTCGAGGTACCGCTCGACTTCGTGCTGGATCCGGCCAATCACAAAGCGCGCCGTCGCAAGCTGGGAGAAGGCGAGATCGAGGTCTACGACATCCCGTACGGAGAGCGCAACATCTGGGGCGCAACAGCGGGAATGATCATGACGCTGTACCGCTTGCTGCGCGAATGAGCACGCCCGGCAGACCGGCGATCGAGGAACTGCTCGCGATCATGGCGCGGCTGCGCGATCCCGAGTGCGGCTGTCCCTGGGATGTTGAGCAGCGCTTCGAAACGATCGCGCCACACACGATCGAGGAAGCCTACGAGGTTGCCGACGCCATCGAGCAGGGCAACATCCGCAAACTGCGCGATGAGCTGGGCGATCTGCTGTTCCAGGTGGTGTTTCACGCGCAGATGGCGCGGGAGGAAGGACACTTCGATTTTGAGGCGGTCGCGCGCGGCATCTGCGACAAGATGCAACGTCGTCACCCGCACGTCTTTGGCAGCGACAGGATTGCCAATGCCGAGGAGCAGACGCGCGCCTGGGAGGCACTCAAAGCTCGCGAACGCGAGGCGGCCGGAACCGCAACCAGCCTGCTCGATGACGTCCCGTTGAGTCTTCCGGCACTGACCCGCGCTAACAAGCTCGGCAAGCGCGCGGGGAGTGCCGGTTTCGACTGGCCGGACTGGCGCGGCGCGCGGGAAAAGGTCGGCGAGGAGCTCGACGAACTCGATCGCGCCATCGACGAACCACAGGCGCACGAGCGGATCGCAGCGGAGATCGGTGACATGCTGTTTGCGATCGTCAATCTCGCGCGGCACTTACAGGTCGATCCGGAGGCCGCACTGCGCGCCACCAACGCCCGTTTCAGCCGGCGGTTCCAGTACATTGAGAAACGACTGCGCGAGAGCGGCCGCAGCATTCAGGAGATGGATCTCGCGACGCTCGATGCGTTGTGGAATGAAGCCAAGAAGGACCAGCCGGATCAATGACTTCGGCGTTCGGCGCGGACGCTTCCCGATTCAGTCGGCATTCAGTCTCGCCCGTTTAACGTGTCACCACGCTCGCCACATGCCGGTGGCAACCATTGCCCGGCGCGGGCGCCAAGGAGACCGTTATGTTGACGCGCGTGATGACCTGTGCCGCACTGGCCTTGATCCTCGTGGCTCCTGCGGCGCTTGCCGATTCCAAGCAGCGTGGCTACCCGCGTGGCCATGACGGCTACGACTTTGCCCGCGTGGTCCACATCGAACCGATCGTGCGCCAGGTCCGTGTCGAGGTTCCGCGGCGAGAATGCTGGACCGAAGTTCGCTATGACCAACCCGGGCCGCAGGGTCGCAAGGGCCTGGCCGGGCCGATGATTCTCGGCGCCCTGATCGGCGGCACGATCGGTCATCAGTTCGGCCACGGCCGCGACAGAGACATGGCCACCGTGGCCGGTGCGGTCGTCGGCAGCGCCGTCGGCCATGACGTCGGCGAACGCCAGCGGTCCCGATACGCGTACTCGCAGCCGCAGGCCTACGAGGTCGAGCGCTGCGACGAGCGCATCGAACAGACTTACGAGGAGCGCATCGACGGCTACGATGTCGAGTATGAATACGCGGGCCAGCGCTTTCACACGCGCATGCCGTACGACCCGGGCGAGCGCATTCGCGTGCGCGTGACGGTGACGCCGGCCTAGGTCAACCACTACACTGCGGCCGAAGTCAGCAATTACCCGTACGATGCCCATTCGCTCTCGTCACCTCACAGTGCCGCTCGCGATCGCTCTTCTGATCGCCAGCGGCACCCACGGCGCCCTCGCGACTCCGCCCGCCTCCAAAGCCAAGGCTCACGCGATCGGAAAGGCCGAATCACGTCGCGCCGAGGGGGGTCAGTCGCTCGACGCCGTCGTTGCACAGGTCGAGAAGCGCTACAACGCGCGCGTCGTGCGCGTGGAAACGCGGCAACACAAGGGTCGCACCATCTACGTGCTGCGCCTCCTGAATGCCGAGGGCAAGGTCTGGACCGTGCAGGTGGATGCGGACAGCGGCGCGGTGCTTTAACGGGACACACGACGATGCGAATCCTGGTTGTCGAAGACGAGACGGCGCTGCGCGAATCGCTCGCGGCGCAACTGAAGTCGGCGGGCTTCACCGTCGATACGGCCGCCGATGGGGCAGAGGGGTTGTACGCGGCCAAGGAATTCCCGATCGACGTCGCCATCGTCGATCTGGGACTGCCAAAGCTTGCGGGCATCGATCTCATCCGCCAGTTGCGAACCGCCGGGCGCAACGTGCCGGTCCTGATTCTCACCGCGCGCGATCGCTGGCAGGAAAAGGTCGAGGGCCTGCAGTCGGGCGCCGATGATTATCTGGTGAAGCCGTTCCATGTGCAGGAATTGCTGGCGCGCGTGCAAGTGCTGTTACGGCGCGCGAGCGGCTGGTCGCAACCGGTGCTGCAGTGTGGCGAGATCAGCCTCGACACGCGCAGCCAGGTCGTCACGGTCGGCGACAGAGTCGTCGATCTCACCTCGTTCGAATACCGCATCCTGCAGTTCCTGATGCTTCGGGCAGGTGAGGTGATCTCGAAGACGGAGCTCACCGAGCGGCTCTACGAGCAGGACTTCGAGCGCGACAGCAATGTGATCGAGGTGTTCATCGGGCGCTTGCGCCGCAAGCTCGATCCGCAGGGCGACCGTCATCCGATCGAAACCTTGCGTGGCCGCGGTTACCGGCTGGCGCTGGCGCGGGCCGAAGCCACGGCCGCGCGCGCGGACGGCTGAAGAAGGCATGTCATCGCTCAGCGGGCGGTTGCTGGCCTCCGTCTCGCTGCTGCTGTGCCTCTTTTTCGGACTGACCATCGCCGCGCTCGATCTCGTTTTCCGCGACTTGAGCGAGCGCAGCATCGGCGAGCTTCTCGATGCCCAGCTGGTCGCGTTGCTCGCGGCATCCGAGACTGACGACCACGGCAACGTTCAGCCTGCGGGACCTCTGGCCGAAACGCGCCTGCGGCAGCCGGGTTCCGGGCTCTACGCGGTCATTCGGCGCGAGGACGGCACGCTCATCTGGCGCTCGCCCTCGTTGCTTGGTCACGAGTTTTCGCTCGGAAGCCCGGTTGCACCCGGAACACGGCGTCTCGAGCGGCACAAGCTGGAAGCGAATGCTGAATTGATGGCCCTGACGGCCGGCATCGATTGGGAGATCGAGGCCGGAAAGAGCCGGCCCTTCGTTTTCACTGTGGCGACCAGCCTGGCTCCGTACGAGGCCCAGCTGCAGCGATTCCGGCAACAGATGTTCGGCTGGTTCCTGGGTTTGTTGCTGTTGCTCCTCGGTTCGCTGGCACTTCTGCTGCGCTGGGCATTGCGCCCCGTGCGCCAGATCGAGCGCGAGATCAGCGAAGTCGAATCCGGCGCGCGCGCGTTGCTGAGCACTGACCAGCCCCGCGAACTGCGCGGGATTGCCGCGAACATGAACGCCCTGCTCGTCAGCGAACGGCGGCGCGTCGAACGCTATCGCAACACGCTCGGCAACCTGGCGCACGGCCTCAAGACGCAGCTGGCCGTGATCCGCTCTGCCCTGGACCCCGAGACCGACGCCACTCGGCGCAACACACTCATCAACCAGCAGGTCGATCGCATGGACGCGATCGTGCAGCACCAGCTCAAGCGCGCCGCCGCTTCAGGAGGCACCGTCGTCGGGCAGGCGGCAGTGGAACTGGGCCCGCTGCTTGCGGAACTGCGCACGGCCATGAGCAAAGTCTATGGTCACAAGGACCTGCTGATAGAGGTTACGAGCGCGGACAACGCCCGTTTTGCCGGCGACCGCGGCGACCTGTTCGAGTTGCTTGGCAACCTGTTCGACAACGCTTGCAAGTGGTGTCGTGGTCACATCCGTGCGAGCACTAGTCGTCTGATCGACGAGATGGGACGTCCGCGACTGCGAATCACGGTCGAGGATGATGGCGCAGGGATCGCGATGGACGATCGCAACCGGATCCTGGAGCGCGGTGCGCGCACGGACGAGCAGATGGACGGACAGGGCCTCGGTCTCGCGATGGTGCGCGAGATCGTCGAGCTCTACGATGGAACGCTTGAGATCGGCGACTCCGCTCTCGGCGGTGCGCGCATCGACGTTCTGCTTCCCGGCCGGTGACGGTCCCTCAGGTTGAGCGCTGCGAGCCCTTCAACAACGGCCCAATCAGATCGAGCGGCAATGGAAATACGATCGTCGAAGTCTTTTCGCTGGCGATGTCTGCCAGCGTCTGCAGATAACGCAACTGCATGGCGGCCGGTTCCGCGGCCAGCAGATGCGCCGCCTCGGTCAGCATCGCGGCTGCCTGTTTCTCACCCTCGGCATGGATGATCTTGGCGCGGCGCGTGCGTTCTGCCTCTGCCTGCTTGGCAATCGCCCGGATCATGCTTTCGTCCAGATCGACGTGCTTGATCTCGACGTTGGCGACCTTGATGCCCCAGGCGTCGGTGGCTTCATCGAGAATGCGCTGGATATCGATGTTGAGCTTTTCGCGCTGCGACAGCATTTCGTCGAGCTCGTGCTGACCGAGCACTGAGCGCAGCGTCGTCTGAGCGAACTGGCTGGTCGCTTCCCAGGGATTGACCACCTGGATGATGGCCTTGCCCGGATCCACGATCCGGAAATACACCACTGCATTGACCTTTACGGACACGTTATCGCGCGAAATGACGTCCTGCTTGGGCACATCGAGCACGATCACGCGCAGATCGACCTTTTTCATCCTCTGGATGACCGGGATCACGAGGATCACGCCCGGTCCCTTGATCCCGGTAAAACGCCCGAGCGTGAACATCACGCCGCGCTCGTACTCATTCAGGATCTTGATGGCGCTGAAGATCAGCGTTGCGACCAGAAATATGACGACCAGCACAAATGGGCTGAATGGAATCATTCTCGATCTCCCCCGATGTTCACAACGGCTCGACCCACAACAGCAGGCCGTCGACCTTGACCACACGCACGCGCTGCCCCGCACGCAAGGGACCCGAGCTGCGCGCGTTCCACGTTTCGCCTCCGAGACGCACCATGCCCCGCTCGGAGAAGTCGGCGATCGCTTCCGCGGTGCCGCCGACGATCTGCTCGACGCCCGTGACGACGGGACGGCGCCGCGACCGCGCGAACATCCAGACCATTCCGCAGAGCAGCAGCCCCGCCACGAAAGCGATGCCGCCGATGATGGGCATTGCGACTTCGAATCCCGGCACGCTGGTGTCGAAAAGGATGATCGAGCCGATCACGAACGCGATCAGGCCGCCGACGCCGAGCGTCCCGAAGCTCGGTACGAAGGCCTCAGCCACTACGAGTAGCGTTCCCAGGACGATCAGCGCCAGTCCGGCGTAGTTGACGGGGAGCACCTGGAATGCGAACAGCGCGAGCAACAGGCAGATCGCGCCGACCACTCCGGGGAGCACTGCGCCCGGGTTGTAGCCCTCGAACATCAGGCCATAGATGCCGATCAACAGCAGCCCGTAGGCCACGGTCGGATTGGTGATCACCGACAACAGCTCGGTGCGCCAATCGGGCTCGACGGTCTCGACCGCCAGGCCCTGCGTCGCGAGCGTCACCTCGGTCGCGCCAAGGGTGAGCTTGCGTCCGTGAATCTTGGCCAGCAGGTCGGCCTCATCGGTGGCGATCAGGTCGATGACTTTCAGCTCGAGTGCATCGGTCGCTGCGAGATTGGCGCCCTCACGGACTGCTTTTTCCGCCCATTCGACATTGCGGCCACGCAGTTGCCCGAGGCTACGCAAGTACGCGACCGCGTCGTTAACGACCTTGCGCTCCATCGCGCCGCCCGGAGTGCGTGCCGGCTTCGCTTCCTCGCCGGGCTTCTGCGGTTCGTCCTTGTCATCTTGCTGCTCATCGGGTGCCGCCGGCTCACCGCCGATCGGCACAGGTGTCGCCGATCCCAGGTTGGTGGCCGGTGCCATCGCCGCAATGTGGCTCGCGTACACGATATACGTGCCGGCGCTCGCAGCCCGCGCGCCGCTCGGCGCCACGAACGTGATCACCGGAACCGGTGAGGCGAGGATGTCCTTGATGATGTCGCGCATCGCGGTGTCGAGACCGCCCGGCGTATCCATTCGCAAGATGACGATCGCGCTGCCCCGCTCGGCGGCGCGCTTCAATCCCTGCGAAATGTAGTGACTGGTGGCAGGACCGATGGGCCCGTCGATCTCGAGGAGCAAGGCAATCCGAGCCGCGGGCGGAGCAGGGTCGGCGCTCAGAACGAGCTGTACCGGAAGCCAGGCACAGCAGGCAAACAGCAAAGCAAGAATTCGGCGCATCGGTGCACCTGGATGCCCAGGGACAGACAGACTAGCACGCTTGCGAGTCGTTCAGGTCTGCAGATCGAAGCGGATACCCTGCGCCAGAGGCAGGGCGCTGCTCCAGTTGATGGTGCTCGTCTGGCGACGCATGTAAGCCTTCCAGGAATCGGAACCCGATTCGCGGCCACCACCGGTTTCCTTTTCGCCGCCGAACGCGCCGCCGATCTCGGCGCCCGAAGTCCCGATGTTGACGTTGGCGATGCCGCAGTCGCTGCCCACGGCCGACAGGAAGCGCTCGGCGTTCTGCAATCGATCCGTAAAGATGGCGGAGGACAGCCCGTGCGCCGATCGATTGTGCAGCTCGATGGCCTCGTCAAGGGAGCGCACCGTGATCAGATAGAGGATCGGGCCGAACGTCTCGGTCTGCACGATCGGCCAGTCGTTGCGTGCACGGGCGATCGCCGGCTCGACGAAATTGCCGCTTCGCGCAATGGCGCGTCCACCACACAACAGCTCGCCACCGCTCTCGCGCACCTTGGCAACCGCGGCTTCGAATCGCGCCACCGCCTGCCGGTCGATAAGAGGACCCATGAGCGTGTCGGATTTGAGGGGATCGCCGATTCGCACCTGTGCGTACGCGCTAAGCAGTCGCTTTTCGAGCTCGGCTTGGCGCGCGACGTGCACGAACACGCGGCGAGTGCTGGTGCAACGCTGGCCCGCCGTACCCACCGCGCCGAAAACGATTGCGGGCACCGCCAGATCGAGATTGGCGGATTCATCGACGATGATCGCGTTGTTGCCGCCGAGCTCCAGCAGGCTCTTGCCGAGGCGCGCCGCGACGCGCTCGCCAACTTTTCGGCCCACCGCGGTCGATCCAGTGAACGAGATGAGCGCCACGCGCAGGTCGTCGACGAACTTATGCGCCAGCTCGGTGCCGGCGTCGATGAACATCTGGAAGATCGGCGGCAGGCCGTGGCGTGTCAGCACGCGGTTGCATAGCTCCTGAACGGCAATCGCGCACAGCGGCGTCTTGGGGGACGGTTTCCAGACACTCACGTTGCCGCAGATCGCGGCCAGGAATGCGTTCCACGACCACACGGCGACCGGAAAATTGAAGGCCGAGATGATCCCCACAACACCCAGGGGATGCCATTGTTCGAACATCCGATGCTGCGGGCGCTCGGAGTGCATCGACAGGCCATAGAGCATGCGCGACTGACCCACGGCGAAATCGGCGATGTCGATCATCTCCTGCACTTCACCGTCGCCTTCGGGCTTGATCTTGCCGTTCTCGAGCGTCACGAGGCTCCCCAACGCGTCCTTGTTGGCGCGCAATTCGTCGGCGACGAGCCGCACGGCCTCGCCCCGTCGTGGCGCGGGGACCATGCGCCACTCGTTCGCCGTCTGCACGGCCGACTGCATGACGTGTTCGTAGTCCGCGGCAGTTGCGCAACGCACTTGTGCGATCACTTCATTGGTTGCCGGGTTGAGCGAATCGATCAGCGGGCCGCGATTGTCCTTGGACCAGCCCTGCTGACCCGACCAGGTGCCCTGATTCACCGGCTTGAGATCGAGCCGCCCCAGCAACTCCTTCATCGCGCACCTCTCTTAAGCTCTCGCTGGTGACCGGTTCTTCCGGAGACGACGACTTCGGAGGAGACGTCCTTGCTACCGCCGGGAGCGTAGTAGCGGCCGAACCGGTTGCCGAGAATCTCCGGCAGGCGGAATCCCTCCTGTGCCACGAAGCCACGGTACTTGCCTGGTGAGGCCAGCGTGAGATCCGCTACCGCCGTGATTCCGGCGGCCGTCGTGACCTGGATTGCCGACCACAAGCGCCCCGCGATCAGCTGCGGGTAAATCTTGTTGACGTAGTTCTCTTCGCGCAACTCGCCGTCCTGCAGACCACTCACCGCTGCATAGACGATGACAACGTCCTGCAGCGTCTGTGGCACGGCGTTCTCGAGCACGCGCTTCAACGTTCCACGATCGCGATTGAGCTTGAGGTCGTTCATCAGCAGGCGCATCTGTGCGCAATGACCGGGATAACGGATGGTCTTGTAATTCATGCTTTCAACGCGCGAGCCGTAAGTCTCGCCCAATGAGCCCAGACCACCCGAGGTGTTGAAAGCCTCGTAGAGCGTGCCGTCAATCTCGATCTCCTCCAGACCCTCGAGCGGTGCGGCGTCGACCATGCGCCCATCAACGATCGCCTGGCACGAGTTGCCGTATTCGTTGATCAGTCCATCGGTGGACCAGGTGAGCGAGTACTTGAGGACGTTGCTCGGGTGCTGGGGCAACGCACCGACGCGCAGCTTGACGGTGCGTGGCTCGTCGAAATGAGTGATCAGCTCATTTGCCGCGATGCTGATGAAGCCGGGTGCGAGCCCGCATTGAGGCACGAATGCGGTCGTCGCCCCCGCCGCGATGGCGCGCACCGCCTTCGTCACCTCGACGTCTTCGGTCAGGTCGAAGTAATGCATGCCGGCGTACCGGGCCGCCTCGGCCACGGCTACGTTGCAGTAGTAGGGCAGGCCGGAGATCACTGCA
The DNA here is from genome assembly GCA_036515135.1 of Steroidobacteraceae bacterium. Classification (GTDB taxonomy): domain Bacteria; phylum Pseudomonadota; class Gammaproteobacteria; order Steroidobacterales; family Steroidobacteraceae; genus DATBVX01. The sequence continues at coordinate 1,488 of DATBVX010000063.1, read as the reverse complement.
TCCGCGGGATGGGATTTCAGGTGCTCCTTGAGCGCGCTCGTGTTCGAAGCGTCGAGCTCGAAGCCCTGGAGATCGGCATGGCCGTGTGCACGCGCGACGGCATCGGCGACCTTGCCGTTGACGTCGGCCAGCTGAACCCGATAAGCACTCGATTCCGCCAGCAGACCCGAAATCAACGCGCCGATTTTCCCGGCGCCGAGAATGAGGACACGATGCATCGACTTAAGCTCCTTGGCGCGGTATTGACCGCGGGGGCGGGTCGCATTGGCGAGGTGCGCCGCCCGGAAAGTGGCGCGCATTCTGCCTGAGCAAAAACGTCAGGACTAGGCCAGTGCCGGCTGCGACCAGGGGCGATTAGCGGCGACGTTGCGGCATCGGACGCGGCGGGGGACGCGACATGGTTGGCGCCGGTCGCGTGCTCGCGGGTGGGCGCGATGAGGGAATTGAAGGCCGCGTCGACGGCACCGATGCCGGGAGAGTCGTCGGGCGCTCCGGACGATTCTCCGGCGGCGCGATCACGATCGGCCGATTGTCGTCGTACCAGTACCCGGGATAGCCTGGATAGTAGCCCGGGTAGTACCCGCTGCCGTAGCTGACTCCGACGCCATAGCTGGCCGATTCGCATCCGGCGACGCTAGCCAGGCCCATCCCGAGGACTCCGCTGCACAGCAGTCGAAGGGCGCCGTTCATCTCGCCTCCTTGCGCGGTGCGGTCCACTCGGCGACGGCCACCGGCGCACCCGTGGGGTCGAGCAACAGAGCCACGGAGGTGCCGTGCGCGGCGGTTGGCTCAATGACAACGGCGCCACCGGCAGCGCGCGCCTTGTCGACCGTGTCGGCTACGCTCTTCACGCGGATGTAGGGAACCCACGTCGTTGGGACCTTGGCAGGCTTCGCCAGAATGCCGGCACGGGCGTATCCGCCGGACGCGAGATGAAAGCCGGATGATTCGCCCGGGATTGCGCCGTCCAGCACTTCGTAACCAGCGAGGCGCTTGTAGAAGTCCGCCATCTTCGGCGGATCGTCCGCCCACAGTTCCACCCACAGCCACTGGTTGTCGTCGCCGGCATAGTCCTCGGGGTCGCCTGTTGCGGAGTCGATGACCCCGAACATGGCCCCCTCGGGATCGCTGAACAGTGCGGCCTTGCCTCGCTGGCCAAGCGTCCTGGGGGCCATCAACACCTTGCCACCGCCGCCCGTCACGCGTCCGGCGGCCGCTTCAACGTCCGGGACGGACACCAAGCCGACCCAGCGGGCATCGCGCTTCATCGACCGGTCGCGCGGGTTCGCGAAAACCATCCCGGCGATCGGGGTGCCGTTCGCAACGACGAGGGTATAGGTCCTCGCATCGTCCTCGGGCCCGAAGGTCTCGAACTTCCAATCGAAGACCTTTCCGTAGAACTCGGCGGCCGTGCCCACGTCACGGGTCAGCAACTCCGCCCAGACCCACCGGCCGGGGTGTTTCTGCTGGGTGGGCGGATCGGCGATC
>DATBVX010000062.1:0-9865 GCA_036515135.1 Steroidobacteraceae bacterium | reverse complement strand
GTGCGGTTCGCGCTTGTGCGGCTTCCTGAGTGACGTTTGCCATCTGAGCTCCCTGGAACTGAAGGCTTGGAGTACCACCCGCATGCGCGGCCTTCGCGGGACCTCGATTTGAACGGCGCCACAGTGACAGGTAGCGGTGAGCATTGAAGCCGCACAGGCACTATTGGTCCCGAGGTATGGCGGCGGGCGCCGGAAACACGTGAGCGTCCCCCGGACAGCGCTCGGTCGTGAGCAGGCAGGGCTCGAACGGGCGGCTGTCCAGTGCCAGGCAACTAGTTGAATCCAGGAGACAGAACTCCGCAGCCCGGTGCGAGCGGCCGAGCTCGATCTCGACGAAAGGTTCCGGGCGCTGCTCTTCAACAGAAGGTGCGGGAGCCGGTTGCGAGCAGCCCAGGCACGTGCCAACGAGCGCAGGAGCCATGACTCGTCGCCCTGCTGCCGATAAAGCCGACATAGAACAGCCCTCCCGCGCCACTGTAACGTCACGCAATCCTGGTCGGGTTCGTCAACACACGACGTCGTCTGTGTTGCCTAGCATTCAGCCTTAACCGCGCGGCGCATGCGCTGCAAGGGCTCGTCATGTTTCCTTTCCGACGAGGACACGCTCGATGCGTCTGTCCGGAATGACCCACATGAGCGCAACGAACGCGTAGATCGCCACCGATACCCATGGCGACAGAAACGCTACAGCGATTGCAAGTAAATAAAGAACCGGCGAGAGCTTGCCTTTCCAATCGCTGCCGATCGCCTTCTTCAAGATCGAGCCTTCTCCCTGCGAGGCGATGATTCGTTGCTGCAGTATCCAGTAGGCGATCGCGGCCATCAGCAGCACGACACCGTACGCAGCCGCCGGCATCGCCGCAAAATGGTTTTCTCCCATCCAACCCGTTGTAAACGGAACGAGGGACAGCCAGAAGAGCAGGTGCAGATTCGCCCATAGCATCGAGCCTGTTGCCTTATGGCAGGCGTGCATCATGTGATGATGGTTATTCCAGTAGATGCCGAGGTACAGGAAGCTGAGAACGTAACTCAACAACACCGGAATCAGCGGCGACAACGTTTCGATACTTTGACCGTGCGGCGCCTTCATTTCCAACACCATGATGGTGATGATGATGGCGACCACGCCATCGAAGAACGCCTCCATTCGGTTCTTACCCATGACTGACTGCCCCCTGGTTCACAGGACTTTCCACTTGACGAAGAGAGCGACGGCGACCGGAAGCAGGAATATCAACAGAAAGATCGGCAGTTCCTCCCGGAAGGAGTAGCCAGCCTGCGAAATGCCCACCCCCATGTTTGCGGCCGCCAGCAGAAACCATAGCACTGCAAATACGATGGTTGCCGTCCATGTCGACAACGCAGATGAACCGCCAAGGAGACGCGCCACCCCAAGGCTGGCCCCCCAAAGAACAAGGCCGCCAAGGATGATTATCAGTGTGCGCATGTAGCCTCCTTTGCGCTCGTATTGGTGGCCGGCGCCACCATGGAAACAAAACGTCGCGATTCAAGAGCGCCCGCTTGCGGGCGTTCCCTGCAAGCGCTTGTTAGCCAGCTATCGCTTCCTGCTCTTGAGCTCGCGGGCGTGCGCATCACGGATCACCGCGGCGAGTTGATTCGATGGAACCTCGAATGCGTCGAAATCCTTGATATTGTCTTGGCGTACGTGAAGCTGTCCTTCGCCGACGTTACCGCGGTGCTGCCCAGTCGAGTAGTCCGGGTGCTTCTCTAGCTCATGAGACGACAGGCCCCGGTAACGGATCCTGGCCGACGGAAGTGGAACTCTTGCACCAATCCCCGAGCTCGCCCAGCGCACTTTGTTCGTCGAGTTGGCGGGCCTGGGTAGCAAGCTCTTGAGAAACCCAGCCGGGGAAGGCGACCTCCTCACTGACGTGCCGGCCCGACGCCGTGTGCTTCTCGTGAACCTTCGCCAGGTGCTTGCGGGGAAATCGCTCGGCGACGCGGACCAAAGCCGGCCATAAGCGTCGATGGACATAAGTGATCTTGCCGCCGACAAGCCGGCAGACCAACACATCGGGGCTATCCCTGACCGCCCGGGACAGCTCGAAGATTTCATGACTGCGCGCATGTCCCCACCAGCTGCCGCGGAAGGGGCCGCCCGCGATAATGCTGGCGAGTGAAGGCACAGGACCGGTCGCCGACTCGAGTACGATCCCGTGTGACCGCACAAATTCCAGGGCCTCAGCTGTTGTCACGACAAGCCTCCATTCAACGTGACTCAGAGATAGAAATGAGGAGCAGACTACTGCTTGTCTTGGCCTGCCCGCTCGATTAAAGAGTCAGCTCCGCAAAGACTTGCTATACACAAAGAAAGCTTCATCGCGCACCCAGTTGAGAGACTCGTAAAGCGACTGTGCCACGGTGTTGTTTCTTGCCGTCGAAAGTTCCATGCGTGCGACGCCTACCCTTACGGCGTGTGCTTCGGCAGCAAGCATGAGTGACCTGCCAGCTCCAGTGCCGCGAGCTTCAGGGCTGACAAACAAATCGTACAGAGTGTAAGTGGGCGCTGCCCTGACGGAGCAAAACGTGGGATACAGCTGACAGAACCCGACCACCGTGTTTGTCCCGGTCTCGGCAACGATGAGAACAGACTCATTCCGTTGAAGCCGTTCATGGATGAACCGTCGAGCGAGCGGCAGGTCAGGAGCCTGTCTGTAAAACTGCCTATACGCATCGAAGAGGGATGCGACAGCATCGAGGTCATCGAGTGTTGCAAGCCTTGTTGAGATTGTAGTCATTGGATGTGGGTGAAAGCAGGCGGGGCTAACGCCCGCGTTGAGCGACGCGCGGCATCGCTACCGCTGAACGAAGACACCCGATCGAGAACTTCGACATCCGTGTTACCTCACCGAAGCTATTGGCCGCGCGTTTGACTCCAACGCGTTGTTAGCCGTCGCACGCGTCAAGGAAGCATTCAAACCTACGGCAGGGGAATGACCGCACCGAGGCCTGCCCCGTCGAAGTGATCCTTGAAGCGCTCCAGAAACACGGCAAATCCGAGTTCACTCGTGCAGTGAGCAGGCGCGACCCGCTCCACTCGGAGCTCGTCTTGGAGCACCGACACCACGCGCCGCACCTCCACTTCCGGCGTCACAACGAGATGAAAGCCGCCCATGACCGTGTACAGATGGGGATCGATCTTGGCGGCTGCCGCGAGAATGTTTTCCACGCCGGGATGCGAGCAACCGACGACCACGGCGAGTCCTCTCGGGGTCTGCACCGCAAGCGAGAGCTCATTCATCTCAAGTGTGCCCGGCTTCTGCGATTTGGTCGTGAGGATATGGAAACCTGGAAAGATCTCGGTGGTCTTCGCAACACCCTCGAAATTAGCCTGCTCCCACGGTGTTCCAGATTGCCACCGCTCCGGCTGCTTGCCGCCGTAGTACTGCAGGTTCAGCGGTAGACCTGGATAGCGCGCCAGGAATCCCGGCGGGAGAGCACCCTTGAAAAATGCTCCTTCCAGCGGCGCATAGATCTTGACGCGCGGGCTTACCTCCAGGAGGTACTTGAGCCCACTCGTGTGGTCACCATGGCGGTGCGAAATGACCACGGCATCGAGTCGACTGAGGTCGATGCCGAGCTGCTTGACGTTGTGCTCAAAGATCCCGGCGTCGTTGCCCGTGTCAAAGAGAATGCGCTTCCCACCGTATTCGATCAGCGCCGCAAACCCCCAGTCCTGTTGAAGGGCCGATGGTGCACCGAATGCATCATAGAGATTCGTGATGCGTCGCGGCTCGGACGCGTACGCCCGCAGTACCAGCGTGAGCGACAGTGCCCCGACAAATGCAAGCCACAATAGAATGCGCTTCATAGTCGTCCCTCACTCTCGGTCAAGAACCGCTTGTTAGGCGGCCGACCTGGTCAGAACAACGCGGTTTCCCACTCACTGAATTCAAAGAACTCTCGCGTTGGTTCCGTTGCCCGGTTTCCGATCAACGGGACAGAGGCATCGTAGCCCTGATTCAAAGCTTTCCCCTACGCGCTCGTCTCGTCGACGATCGGGTCCGCATAGGTGCGGAGCCCGCGGCGGCCCGTAATGAAGGCAAAATACTCCCGGAGCGTCTGAGCGTTGAGCTCCGCGCGGGAGAAGAACCCCTCGATGAGAAGATGCTTCCGATGGTTGTTGGGCGTCTCTCGCGAGATGCGCTCACACCTGCGCAGCAGGTTCATGAATTGCACTCCTATCGATAGCTCGCGGCGGTGATGAACTGTGCGAACGACTCGCACCATACGATGACCGTGTTGTAGCGCGCCGGATCCACCGACTCGGGCACCGAGACGATGAAGTTCTCGAAGGTCCTGACCTCGCCAACTTGGATCATGCGCTCCTTCAGACGCTTGAAATCTGCCTCAGTTTCGACGAACTCAGGTGAGAGGTACAGCTTGTAGTCTGGGCCCGGTGCGAGCTTGCCTACGAACGCGATGCTTTGCCGCCCAACTGAGACCGTGCCTTCACCCCAGTGAAGTACATCGCTGCCTTTGAGGTCGCGACGGAACCGACCGGTGTATGTGGCCTGACCGGTCTGCGACGCCACCTCCGCCGCCGACGGTGCCGCTGGTGCAGTCAGGATTGGTAGCGAGTAGACGCCAAGAGCGAAGCCCGCTGCAGCGGCAAGCACATGCGAGACAGCGAGGAATAGAACCCTTCTCATCAGAAAGCCCTTCACCGAAGCTGCTGGCCGCGCGATCTGCTCTATCGCGTTGTTAGACGCCACTGCGAAAAGAGCATTCCAAAGTTGTCGTCCCAAGTAACTGAGTTGACCTTCCAGAGTGCACTAGGCTTGTAGAATGTGAATTGCCAACGAAGCGCATGGATCTCACGCTTCTCGGCGAACGTGTAGCGGATAGCAAAGTCCGACAGGGCCTCCTCATGAACCAATTCGAAGCCGATCGACTTCCCAAATCGAGGCGCAACCAGGTTGCGCTGCTGAATCGTCGTTAGAACCAGCGCGTCGATTTCGCTCACCGGCATTGGCCAGTGTGGCTTGAGCAGAGCGAATGCCTCATTGATCTTATCTGCAATGATCAGTCGCATTGCCGAATTGGCGAGCTCCTTCGTATCGCTGGGGCTCGCCAAGTCCGACGCACCAGCGGTACCGCAGGCGATTAGGAAACAGGCAGCAAGTGTCTGAAGGCGACTCATGTTACGACGGCTCTCCAAGTGTGACGTCCAACTATTAATTATGGGACTCATTGGGTGTTCCAGTTTGCTCCACATTTGTCCGATATTCTTCTAGGCGAAATCGGAAGTTCCTGATTCACTGAATTCATTGGCGCGGGGCGTTGTATGAGGCGCCGGGAAGTTGTACAGCATGGCGCGAACGCACTGCAGCGCCGAGCAAGCCCTCCGATGGACCCAGACAATGGATGGCGTGAGAAGATGACAGCTGCATGGCGGTACCCGACCGGAGGAATCAGTGGCGGCAAGAATTGAACGTGTGATCGAGCCCCGGCCGCGAGACCTGGGCGGATTTGAAGTGCGGCGCGTGCTGCCGGCCGGTGGTCGGCAAATGGTGGGCCCGTTCATCTTTTTCGATCACATGGGTCCGGCTGAATTCGCGCCCGGCGGCGGCATCGACGTCCGCCCGCATCCTCATGTCTGTCTCGCAACCGTGACCTATCTCTTCACCGGCGAGATCGTGCACCGTGACAGCCTGGGATTCGTGCAGCCGATCCGGCCCGGCGACGTCAACTGGATGACGGCGGGTCGCGGCATCGTTCATTCGGAGCGGACCGATCCCGAGCTGCGTAAGACGGGCACGCGGATTCACGGCATCCAGTCGTGGGTTGCACTGCCGAAGTCCGCGGAAGAATCGGAGCCGGCGTTCTTCCATCATCCGGCCGCGTCCTTGCCCACGATCGAGCGTGAAGGCGTGCGCATGAGAGTGATCGCCGGAACGGCGTTCGGTCAGCGCTCGCCGGTCGCGGTGGTTTCGGAGACGTTGTACGTCGATGTTGCGCTCACGAAGGGAGGACAGCTCGAGGTTCCCGACGAGCATCGCGAGCGGGCGATCTACGTCGCGGAAGGTCGCATCGCGTTCGACGGCGCGGAATTCGACGGTGGCCGCATGATCGTGTTGGATGAAGGGGCAACCGCGGCGATTCGCGCCGCGGCAGACTCGCGTCTGTTGCTCGTCGGCGGCGCGCCGATGGATGGGCCGCGCTACATCTGGTGGAACTTCGTGGCGAGCTCGCGCGAACGCATCGATCGGGCGCGAGATGATTGGGCGGCGCAGCGGTTTGCGAAGGTGCCGGGGGAGACGGAGTTTATTCCGTTGCCGGATTACTAAGACCGCTCACGCCGACTGAGAGCCCTCACCCGGACCCTCTCCCGCAAGCGGGAGAGGGAGTGGAAGTTCAGGCGCGGCCGACGTTGGAGTCCGAAGGTGAGTGGTAGTACTCGCTGTCCTCGGCGAATTGCGCCGCGAGTTTCTTCAACTCGCCGACGCGTCCCTCGGCGGTGCTGATCGGCAGGCACTCTTCGCAGCGCGGGTTGCCGCAGGGCTGGCGTGAATAGAGCCAGTACTGGATCGCGCCCGCGAGCAGACCGTCCGCGATGTCCCACAGATCGGCGTTGTCGTGCTTCTCGGCCAGACGGTTGCCGAGCTCCACGGTCTTGCCAAATGCATCGTCAAAGAATTGCTCGGTCGCGTTCATGGCGGACATCCGGACGGGGGTTCGGGCGCCATTCTACGGCAAACGGCGGGGTTTGGCGTCTCGCCGGTGGTCATCCATGAGCGGCGATAGGCCCGTACGTCCATGTACGGGCGTTCAGTCGGAGCGACTGCACATTAAGTGCAGTCGCAAGAGTCACCGACTGAACTACGTCAGAAAGCCGAGGTCGCGCTGGGCAAAATTCGCCAGGTTGGGGGCGATGGCATCGAGTTGTGTGTCCAGAACGCCAAACCATTTGGCCAGCGTGACGGCGAACTGGTCCACCGCGATCGTTGGGACGATGCGCCCGGCGCCCGCATCATCCGCTCCGCCGATCTCGAGACGCGGCATTTGTCCATAAATGTCGCGGCCACGGACCGCATCGCCGACGACGAGCTGGTGGCCACCCCAGCCGTGATCCGTGCCGTCACCATTGCTCGTGAGTGTCCGGCCAAAGTCGGACTGCGTGAAGGTCGTGATCTGACTCGCGACACCCAGTTCGACCGTCGCCGCATGGAATGCGGCGATGCTGGCACTGACGTCCGCGAAAAGGTCGGGCTGATCCGCGACCTGGTTGTCGTGCGTGTCGAAGCCGCCGGCCGCGACGAAGAAGATCTGCCGCGACATGTCGAGCTCTGAGCGCACGGCGATCAGTCGCGCGACCATCGCGAGTTGTTGCGCGAGGCGCGAGGGCGGAAAGACCGTCGTGAGTGTCGGCGCCAGAGCAAGCGCGGAGTTCACCAGATCCGCGGTGTCGAGCGCACGTCGATGCACGCGCGCGAACGCGCGAGCGAAGATGCTGGGCCAGTTCTCGGCGAGCAACGCTTCGAACGCCGAACGGCGGTCGCGATCTTCGGGCGCAGTCGTCATGCCGAAGTAGATCGGCGCGCCGGTGGTGCCGATCGTGTACGGCAAGGTATCGAGGCCCGCCTGGAATGGAGTCGTACCGTTCAAGGAGATGTTGAGCGCGATCTGCTGGGCGACCGTTTCAGAGGCGAGCGCATCGGCAATTCGGCCTGCCCATCCTGTCTGGATCGCTGCCCGGCCGCGCAACGTATGCCATTGATCCTGCTGATCATTGTGGGAGAACAGCTGCGGCGGTAACGGCACCGAGCGGTTGAGATATTGCGTGCGCGTGGTCGGCTGGATCAGCGGGCCGAGATTCGCGACGACGGCCGCGCGCCCCGTCTCAAAGAGATCGCGAATTCCGGGCATGAGCGGGTGCAGGCCGTACTGCGCACCGTCACTCGTGAGTGGCTGAATCGGCAACAGAACATCGCGCGCCACCGCCAGGTTCTGGCGCGAGTTCGCGTACACCCCGTACTCGGCAACACTGCGCGGCACGACCATGTTGAAGGAGTCGTTGCCGCCGAACAGGAACACGCACACCAGCGCCTTGTAATCGGTGAAAGCGGCATTGCTGCCCAGGAGTTCCGCGCGCACGGCACCGGGCAGATGCGCGAGGCTCGCCCCGGCGAGACCCAGCGCCGAGCTCTGGATGAATTGCCTGCGAGTGACGCTGCTCACGAACTTACCCTCACCCTTGGTCTATCGGATTGCCGCATATTCCGCCGAGGACGCAATGAGAAAGAGTGCCTCGGCCACGCGCAACGTTGGATTGCTGAGTGGTACGCGATTCGCCATGGCGACCGCTTGCGCCTTAACCGCATCGGACGTCTGCCCGCCCGTGAACCTGTCGACGATGCGATTCACCATGGCCTGCGGATCCGCCGCCAGCTGCTGCTCGGCCGCGATGTCGATATAGATGTCATCCGGCAACAGTCCGGGTATGGCCTGGTTGCGGAGATAAATCGAGAACAGCAGGTAGTTGGTCATGTTGGTCGCCGAATACTCGTTGACGATCTCCATCTCGGGCGCGAACAGGCCCGCGTCGGCGATCTCACCGGTCGGCTGGTGATCGGGGCCGAAGAAGTTGAACACCGACGGCGAACGCAGCGGCGCTTGGCCAAAGAACACCTGCGGCTGATCGAAGAGGAAGCGTCCGCTGGCTGCCCTGCCGTTGAAGGCGCGCCACAGCGCGATCAGACGAATGAGCGGTTCCTTGAGCTTGCCGGTATTGCCACTCGCCGGCGCCGCACGCGCTTCGGCGTCGAGCAGGATCGCGCGCACGACAGCACCGAGATCACCACGCACGCCCGCACCGTTGTTGTCGAATCGCGCCGCGACGCGTTGCACGTAAGGCGGCGACGGATTGCTCGACGTCAAACGCTGGATCAGCGCCTTGGCAATGAACGGGCCGACGTTGGGATGGTTGAAGATGTTGTCGAGCGCATCTTCGAGATCCTTCTCGGGCGACTGCCCGGCTGGAATGACTGCGCCGCGCAGCACAGTCTTCGCTCCCGTATCGTGGAATCCCGGGAAGGCCTGCATCGGCCGCAGGAAATTGAACGATGGGAGAAAGAAAGCCGCTGAACCACCGAACGTCCAGCCCGTGTACACGTGCGCGAACCCTTCAATGGTCTCCTGCGTGTAGGTCGGAATCGGTTGTCCCTGGCCGTCGAGTTTCGTGGTGCCATCGGGATTGAGCTCGACTAAGCCCACGGTGAAGAGCTGCATCAGCTCGCGCGCGTAATTTTCGTCGGGCCGGATGTTGCGCGCGGCGTCCGGCTTTTCGTTGCCGAGCATGCTCAGGTACACGCCCATCGACGGGTTGAGCGTGATCACTTCCATCAGCTCGCGGAAATCACCGAAGGCGTTCTGCGCGAGGAGGTCGTAGTAGTAGGCGAGCCCCGCCGGAACATTGACCAGCGCACTTTGATCCGACACCACCATGATCTCGCTCAGCGCGAAGGCGACACGCTGGCGCAGCTGGTCCGGGCCGAGCACGGCGTTGCGAAACCACGCATCGAGCCGATCGGAGGGCGAGAGCTGCGTGCCGGATGGCAACACGAGGGACTGAAGATAAGGAAGCTCGAGGGAGGCGGGCGTCGCGATCTGATCATCGATCCAGCCCGCATACGCGCGATCGATCACGCGTTGCGCATCGGTTTCCGTTGGACCAAACGTGGCCTGGTCTAAAAACCGAAATGCCTCGGTCTTGGTGATGGCGACCGGCGGCGGATTATTGTTACCTGGGGAACCGTCCGACCCGCCACCGCCGCACGCAGTCAGCGCCGCAGCTGCCAGCATCAGCAGGCACGCGCGCAGCCCTCGTTTGACGCGGCGGTCA
>DATBVX010000061.1:0-2823 GCA_036515135.1 Steroidobacteraceae bacterium | reverse complement strand
CAATACTGTTCAGTTAGTGGTACGGTGAGGATTGCTCCATGCTGGGGATAGGCGACGGCGGCGCACCACGTGGACGCGGTAGCTGCGAGTGCGGGTGCTTGCCCGGCGTCGCGGTCGTAGCGGGAAGTTACTCATCTTTCGTTTGACGCCGCGGGGCACGGCGCGGCCCCGACTCGAGCTCACGCGCTCTGCGCGCAGTTCGTCGAGTACGAGTTGGCGTGCCCGATCGTGGCGCGTCTGTTCCTGAGGGGGGAATGGCCGCCACGTGGGGTAGCGTGCGGCGTGTGACGCGGAGCGCGTGCGTGAACGACATGGTGTCGGGATCGCGCGCCCGCGGAAGAGCGCCGAGCGCGGCCTCGTGCATGAGGCTGCGGACGGCGAAGTGGGCGAGGAGAAAGCCCCACGCTTCCTGCCGCACCAGGTCGGGCGTCTTGCTGCGAAGCACCCGCTGGCCACCTCGGAGGTGTGTCTTGAACTCGTCGAACGACGTCTCCATTTCCCAGCGCTCGTGGTATAGCACGGCGAATTCCCCTGCGGGGGCTCGGTCCGGCTCCAGTACTGTGGTGACCAGCCGGTAAGACGACTCGGCAGTTGGGATGTCGGGCAATGTGTATTCAATCACGCGTACCGGTATGGGCGTCCGATCACTGCTGCGACAGAAGGAGTTCCAGCGCAACTCACTGAGGTACGACCCGTCCGGCAGGCGCGCCAGGATCGGAAGTGTGAACGAGGCGCTGGCGCGCCAGAGGAGCGCCGCACCGGTGGCCAACGCCTGCTGCCAGAGATCGAAGCCGAGCAGGCCGCGGTCGGCGAGGCACAGCATCTTGCCCGTGAGGTGCGGCACCACCCCGGTCGCGAGCGTGACCTCGCTCGTGCCATAGGGGCCGAGCTGCGCCCCGCAGATGACATGCGTCCCGTTCTCCAGCAAGCCCACCAGACGCACCTGAGGAAAGGCGCCCGTCACGTTCGCTCCGCGCGTACTCGCCGGCCGGCCGAAGGTGCGTGCATTCGCCGCAGTGTCGCCGACATCAAGCGTGGTGCCATCGAGGCTCATTACTCGCCATCCACGATACCATGCGCCCGGAGTCCCCGCGGCCGCGACCGGCGCCACGACCTCACGATACAGCGCCTCGAGCGGGGCGGCCCCCAGCCGGGTCCGCGCCTGCGAGATCCCCGACTTGCTGGGCATCGTGGTCGCGATAGGATCGCCCAACCATCTGGCGCCCTCCGTGAGGCACCGGAGCACCTCGCGCGTCGAGACGTCGGCGTAGAGCGCCAGCGCAATGACGTAGTAGACCATGACATGGGCAGGCAGATCGCGCTCACGCTCACTCACGCGTTCCGTCTCGAACAACGCTTGCTCTACAACCTCCAACGGGAATTGGGCAGTCAGAACCCCGAGGCTCACATGATCCGTCAGACGAATTCCAGGGGGCAAAGCAGCAGTGCTCCGAGCCATACACCCTCCGCGTAAGGTGAACGGTCGAAATATACACATTCCTCCTTAACTGAACAGTATTGCTGCTAGCCGTCACTTCCTCATTCGGCCGGCCTCGGTGCCACGCAGTTATTTCCTTGCGAGCCCTTAGCCGAAGGCAGAATGGGCGGAACTCACCTTGCTGGCGGCAGGTCCCGTCTCAATCGATACATCACAACTTGCTCCACGCCGTCGACATTTCGCGAAATGACCAGCATATAGTCCTCGCCGATTTCCTCGATCGCAGGCGAGGGAGCCAGGGCATACCCCAGTATTTCGCCCTTCCTGTCGAATACCCGAAAGCGCAGCTGGCCCCGATCGTCATTCGGCAGGTCGGGCGAGCGGACCCACACAAGCCCGCGCTTGTCCACTTTTACCTCGACAACAGATGCAAGCTCCTGTGGCAATGGGGCACCGACAAGTGCGGCTCTGATTTGAGGCGGGTCCGCACGAGCGCCCGCCCTTTCGCCTCGGCGTGCTTCTGCCTCGATCCACGCTTTTCTGGTTTCGTCGGAGAGAAGGCGGGGCAGAGCATGCCAGCGGACGTATGTGGCGCTACCGTCGCTGTCGAAGCAATTGACCTGAGGTCCGCCTATCGCGTCGATGCAAATCCGCGGTGGCGAACCGCCAACCGATTGGCGCGGCCAGTATCCGTTGGGCGACACAAAGTACTGCGGCGTTCCTGCGACCATGAGTTTTGCCTGTTGCAGCCCGCCATGCTCGCCAAGCTTGCGATACTCCGTGAACTCGCGATTCACCCAAACAAGGAGGGATGGAAGGCGCGTGAATTCGCCCACGGGCCGTTGTGCCTCACGTTCGGCAATGGGCACCCTTGGATCGACTTCCACAATGAGTGAGCCATCAGGCACGGGATACATATGCTCGAAGTAGTAATCCCTGATGAGGAGGTCGCTCAGGAGTTTTCTGCGCGTTGCGCTTCGCTCGTGGAAGCCGCCGGCGACGGTAAATGCCGAGTAACGCATCGCGTGATCGTCCCACACCAGCAGTGAATCGCCATGCTGTGCGACGATATCGGATGCAGAAAGGAATTCTCCGGGACCCTGACCCTTGCCTCCATGGCTCACAACATGTTTGCCGGTGGAATCGAAGACGCGAAGCTGTTGCGTTTCGTCGATGACGACGATGTGGCCGCTCTCAAGCCTGGCGACATCCCGAATTCGATTGAACATGTAGTCGGGGGCTCCGGAAACAACGCCAACCGTAACAGCTCGATCGGGGACCGTCGAAATGACTTCCTTCAACAGATCGACTGGTGTGTCATTCATCGCGATTCGAATGCCAGCACTGTCACTGATTGAAAAGCCGGTATGAAGGTCCACCGGGTC
>DATBVX010000060.1:0-3639 GCA_036515135.1 Steroidobacteraceae bacterium | reverse complement strand
TCCCCTCTCCCGCTTGTGGGAGAGGGTTGGGGTGAGGGCCGAGCCTAGTCCGCCAGTTCGAGATCCTTGATGACAGCCGCCAGGAATCGGGCCGCTTCTCCACCCGTCACGCAGCGATGATCGAACGTCAGTGACAGCGGCATTCTCAGATGCGCCTCGATCCCGCCCATCACCGCGACGACGTCATGCCTCAGCACACCTGCACCCAGGATCGCGACGGCGGGCGGCACCACCAGTGGTGTCGCATAGCGCCCGGCAATGGTGCCGAAGTTCGACAGCATGATCGTGAAGGCGCGGAGATCCTCGGGCGCCACGGTCCGCGCCGCCGCGGCTTCCCTGAGCGCTCTGACCTCGCTGCGCAATTGATCCGCGGTCTTGCCGCCGACATTGCGGATCACCGGAACAATGAGTCCCTCGGCGGTATCGATCGCGATGGCAACATCGACGCGACCGAAGGTCTTGCGCGTCGAAGACTCGCCATCGAAGTGCGCATTGAGACCGGGCTCCGTCTGGGCGCCCGCCGCCAGCGCACGCAACAATCGGACCGTGTAATCGGTCTTGCGTATCCAGCCGTGCAGATCCGCGTCATCGAACAGTGTGCAGTTCGCGACCGTGTCGCGCGACAGCGCCATCGTGTGCGCCATGCCACGTCGCAAGCCGCGCAGGGGTTGCGCTTCACCCGTTGCAGGAGCTGCCGGGCTCGGACGTGCTGCTGGAGCGCGTGCGGCAGCGGCAGGTTGCGAGCCCTTGCCGGATGACATGACGTCGTCAACGGTGATCAAGCCGCCGCGGCCACTTCCTCGCAGCAGTTCGAGGTCGACACCGAGTTTCCTCGCCAACGCGCGGACCGCGGGCGCCGCGCGCACGCGCTCGGTTCGTGCTCCTCGCGCTCCGCCGGCAACCACGTTTTCCACCAGCTCTTCATTGCTCATCGGCATGTTGCCCACCACGGTGCCCGAATCGTCGGCCCTCTTCGGGTCCACCTTCGGCGGCGGCACGGGCTTCGAGGCAGGCGTTCTGCCCGCACCGACCTCGACCTCGAAATCAACGAGCGGCTGTCCGGTTGCAACGATGTCGCCGGCGTTCGCGTGCAACGCCTTGACCACACCGGAATAGGGAGAGGGCACTTCGACCACGGCCTTGGCGGTTTCGACCGAGACCATCGGCTGATCGAGCTGCACGTGGTCGCCGACCTTGACGTGCCAATTGACGATCTCGGCCTCGGGCAAGCCCTCTCCCAGGTCTGGCAGGTTGAACGTGGTCATGGGCGGCGCCTTCCGACGGGCTAGTGATCGGTGAATGTGGCGCGGACCGCTTCCACGATGCGCGCGACACTCGGGATGTAGTCGTACTCGAGACGGGCCAGCGGCATGATCGTGTCGTATCCGGTCACGCGCTGGATCGGCGCCTGGAGATCATAGAGACCATGCTCGGCGACGATCGCCGCGATCTCCGCGCCGACGCCGCAGTTGCGCGCCGCTTCATGCACGATCACCAGCCTGCCCGTCTTGGCGACCGACTCGAGAATCGTGTCGCGATCGATCGGTGAAATGGTCGCGAGATCGATGACTTCCGCGCTGACGCCGTCCTTCGCGAGCTGCTCCGCAGCGCGCATCGTTTCGAAAGTCATGGCGCCCCAGGTCACCAGTGTGACATCCGTGCCTTCACGCAGGATGTAGCAGACATCGAGGGGCAGCGCCGCGCCGTCGTCCGCGACCTCCTGACGCACGAGCCGATAAAGCCGCACGGGCTCGAGGAAGATCACCGGATCGGGATCGCGTATCGAGGCGAGCAACAGACCGTACGCGCGTGCAGGCGAGGAGGGGCACACCACACGCAAACCCGGGACATGCGCCAGCATCGCCTCGGTACTCTCCGAATGACACTCTGGCGCGTGAATGCCGCCGCCATGCGGCGTGCGGATCACCACCGGGCAGGTCAGTCGCCCGCGCGTGCGATGACGCATGCGCGACATGTGATTCACGATCTGGTCAAACGCGGGGTAGATGAACCCCATGAACTGGATCTCGGCCACGGGCTTCAAGCCCTGCGTCGCCATGCCGACCGACATGCCGCCGATCATGCCTTCCGCGAGCGGCGTGTCCTGCACGCGGTCCTTGCCGAACTTTTCCTGCAGCCCCGCGGTCGCGCGGAACACACCGCCGTTGACGCCGACGTCCTCGCCCAGCACCACCACGGAGTCGTCATGCGCCATCTCCCAGGCATGCGCCAGGGTGATCGCTTCGATCATCGTAACCTTGGGCATCGTTCGACCTCAGTGACCGCCGCGCGTGCCGCCGGTCGACGCGTTGCGACGGGCCTGTTCGCGCTGCTCTTCGATATGTTTTGGCAGGCGCGCGAACAGGAAATCGAACATGGCCTCGACCGGCTGCTTGGGCGTGTTCATGTATTCTTCTACCGCCGCCTCAACCCGCTTCGAGCATTCGGTCTTGAGAGCGACCTCCTGCTGCTCGTTCCATGCGCCGGCATCGGTCAGGTACTTGCGGAGACGAATCAACGGCTCGACCTTCCAGGCATTCTTGACCTCATCCGCAGGGCGATAGCGGCTGGCGTCGTCGGCCGTGGTGTGATCGCTGAGGCGATACGTGATGGCCTCGATCAGCGACGGCCCGCCGCCATTGCGGGCGATCGCGAGCGCCTGGCCCACGATGTGGCGCACGGCGATGATGTCGTTGCCATCGACCTGCACGCCGGGCATGCCGGCGGCGATGGCCTTCTGCGCCAGCGTTGCGGTCGCGGTCTGGCTCGAAATCGGCACCGAGATCGCCCACTTGTTGTTGACGATGACGAACACGACCGGCAACGAACGTGCACCCGCGAGATTGAGTGCCTCGTAGAATGCGCCTTCCGACGTGCCGCCATCGCCGATGAACGCCAGCGCGCAACGTTTCTCGCCGCGGATCTTGAACGCCATCGCCGCACCCGCCGCGTGCAGCGTCTGGGTGCCGATCGGCACGCACCAGGCGAAATCGTGTTTCGGGCCGGCGAAATTATTGCCACGCTCGTCACCGCCCCAGTAGAGCAGCACGTCGGACATCTTCACGCCGCGCCAGAACTGCGCACCGTATTCGCGATACACGGGGACCAGCACGTCCTCGGGCTTGAGCGCGGATCCCGCACCCACGTGCGTGGCCTCGTGGCCAAGACAGGAGGCATATGTGCCGAGCTTGCCCGTGCGCTGCAGGTTGATCGCTTTGGTATCGAAGGTTCGGACCAGCGTCATGAGCTGGTACATCTTCACGAGTTCGGCTGGATCGCGGGCGAATTCGGGCAGCGGACCACTGGCTTTTCCTACGGAATCGAGGAATTGGTGATGCTTGATCTCGAACTCAGCCACGATTCTGGCTGGGCCGTCGTCGGTGCGCCGCGCAGGCGTTGCTGACAGTGGACGAGTGCTCATGCGCAGGACCCCCTCGGCGTTAAGCGGCGCGCGATTATAACTGATGACCCCTGTATGCCAGCCGAGCCTGGAATCTGTCTAGTGCATTGCAAAATCTACGCCGGCCGCACCGGGCCGAGTGCCCGGGCACGCCGATGCAATCGACTGAGCAACCGATCGAGTCTGTCGCGCTCGATGGTGGTGAAATCCGCGAGCAATTCCTTTTCGTAGCGGCGCGC